>JBOHTL010000186.1:0-14530 GCA_050733735.1 Gemmatimonadaceae bacterium | reverse complement strand
TCCTTTCACAGGGCGGAGATGCTCCCGCTTGGAGACTGGCGCAACGCCATGCGCGAGCGCCAGGAGGCGCTGTGGACCGACGTGAACTGGCACCTGCTCGCGGCCGAGCGCGGTGGCAGGCTCGTCGGTGCCTGCAGCGGATCGTACCTCGGCAACCATAATGTCGGGGTCATCGGCTACATCGCGGTGACGAAGAGCGTGCGTTCGTCGGGACTCGGGCCGCGCATGCGCAACGCGCTGCGCCGCCGGTTCGAGGCCGACGCGCGGTTCGCCGGCCACGACCGGCTGCGCGCCATCGTCGGCGAAGTGCGGGAAGACAATTCCTGGCTCAAGCACCTCGTGCGCCGCGAAGGCGCGATTGCGCTGGACTTTCCGTACTTTCAGCCGTCGCTCGGCGGAGACAAGGGCGTCGTGCCGCTGGTGATGTACTATCAGCCGCTCGACCGGGCGATGAAATCATTGAGCACCGCGCGCCTGCGCCGCCTGCTCTACAGCATGTGGCGCCGCGCGTATCGCGTCGCGCGTCCTCTCAACGATCCGGCGTTTCGTCAGATGTTGCGAGCACTTCGTGGAAGAAGGCGCATCGGATCGCGAGTGATATGAGTGATCCCCGGCCCACCAGCCGAAGATCAGCGAGGTCGCCATCGGATCTCGTCGACCCGACCGATCCCCAGTCTGCCGCCCATAGAGCTCGTTTACCGTGACGACGACGAAGGTGATGGAGGCGGTGGTGTCGCGCTCCTGCGCCTGGAGGACTCCTGGAGTCAGGATGAACGCCGCGGCACGGTGTCAGTGCGCTCAGTCCTCCCTCAAGATTCTCGCCGGGTCCACCCTCGCCGCGCGCCGCGCGGGCACCCAGATGGCGAGTCCCGCGGTGACCAGAAGCACGCCGATCGCGCCGCCGAATGAGATCGCATCGAGCGGGCTCACACCAAGCAGCAGGCGCCGCAGAACATTCGAGACCGCAAACGCGATCGACGCGCCGACCACGAGCCCGATGAGAACCGATCGCGAACCTTGTCCCATGATCAGTCGGACGACATTGCGATCGGTGGCGCCGAGGGCCCGTCGCACGGCGATGTCGCGTGTGCGCTGCGCAACCGCGTAGCTCACCACGCCGTAGATCCCGATCAACGCGAGCAGCAGCGTGAGCGCGCCCATCGTTCCCGCGATGCCACTCGAGATCCGCGCGGGCATCAGCTCCAGCGCGAGTCGCTCAGCCAGATGCTGGCTCTTCACCACGATCGAGGGATCGATGCCCTCCGTGATCTGCGGCACGAGACGCTCGATGGGCGCGAGCGAGCCGGCGGCCCGCACGACGATGTAGAGATCCTGATCGTGCCCCGGATGCGCGGGGATATAGATGAAGGGAACGTCGGTCGCTCCCAGGTACGTCGCGCGTGTATCCATGGCGACGCCGACGACGCGGTACATCCGGTCCGCCATCGTCAGCCGCCTGCCGATCGGTGACGCATCGGGGGACAGCAGCCTGGCGAGCGTCTGGTTGATGACCAGCGGCTGCTCACCAGTCACACCCGCCGCCGCTACCTCGGCGTCGCTGTAGACACGTCCGGCGACCAGAGCGATCTGCAGCGTCTCGAAGTACGACGCGGTCGCCGCAACCAGCGACGGATTGAACTGTCGGTCCGGTGCGTCGGCGTCGCGAATCACGTCCGAGCGCCGGCCCAGCAGCGGAAGGGGCGACGCGAGCGCCACCGACTGTACGCCCGGTGTCGCGGCGATGCGCTGCACCAGCATGTCGTACGTGGCGGACGCGCGCTCGGGTGTGTAGCCGAGCATCGGCAGGTTCAGCTCGAAGGTCACGACACCCTCGGTCGTGTAGCCGGTGTCGATCGTCGAGCCATGCCGGGCGGCGCGCACCAGGAGCGCGGCGACGATGAGCAGCAAGGCGCTGCCGGCCACTTGCACGCCGACGATCGTGTTCCGCAGCCGCGACGGATGAACATCCTGCCGGCCGCCGATCGCACCGCCCTTGAAGGCGGAGACGAGATCGACGCGCGTCGCCCTCCATGCCGGGATGAGACCGAAGACGATCGCCGTCACGAGCGACACCAGGGCGGTGAAGGCGAGCACGCGGGCATCAGGGGAGAGATCGACCTGCAGCTGCACCGGCAGAACGCGCGGCAGCAGCCAGGGAAGCAGGTATGCGAGTGCGAGGCCAAGCGCGCCACCGATGAGGGCGAGCACCCCGCTCTCGACGAGCAGCTGCTCCACGAGCCGCCGGCGTGACGCGCCGATCGCGAGCCTGATGCCGATCTCGCGGCGACGCGCGAGTCCGCGCGCGAGCAGGAGATTCATCAGGTTCGCGCAAATCATCACGACGACGAGCGCGCCGAGCACGCCGAGTGCCGCGGCCACGATCGACCCGGTGCTGCGCGCCTCGGGAAAGTTGAGCAGCGCGGCCTTCGTGACGACGACGCGCGTGTCGCGGCCGGGGAACAGTCGATCGCGCTGCCGTGCCGTCACCGCCAGCTGCGCGCGCGCGTCCTCCGGCGACGCCCCGGGCCCGAGACGCGCGACCATGATCATCCAGCTCCAGTCGGAGAGGAACAGGCTGTCGCGCAACTGACTGCCATCGAGAACGAGCTGCATCGGAGCCGGTACCCAGAGCGCCGAAGGCAGCACGGTCAATCCGCGGAACCCGGGCTCGGCGATCCCGATGACGGTGAAGGGAGTCTGATTGATGCGCACGCGCCGGCCCACGACCGCGCTGTCCCCGCCGAGCTCGCGCTGCCAGGTGTCGTGGCTGATGACCGCGACGGCGGATTCTCCGGGCCGCGCGCACTCGTCGTTGACGAAGCCGCGGCCGAGCGCGAGCCGGACACCGAGCGTCGCGAAGTAGCCGCAGGACACATACTCGCCCTGAACACTGCTCGCGGCGTCGGCGATCAACGTCAGCTCCGCGGGGGCGTACACCGCCACCGATTCGATCCGGCTCTCGTCGGGACCGGCAGCCTCGATCGCGTTCACGTGCGCCTCGAAATCCTGCCACGACATCATGGCGGCAAATCCGCTCACCGGTCTGCGCCGCTCGCCCTCGAGAACGTGGTAGACGTTGACCATTCGGTCCGCGTCGCGCACCGGAAGCCCGCGGAAGCCGAACGCATAGAACACGGAGAAGATGGCCGTGTTGAATCCGATTCCGAGCGCCAGAGTCAGGATTGCCGCCAGGGAGAACACGGGCTGGCGCCGCATGGTGCGGAGCGCGTGCCGCAGATGTTGTCCCCAGCGTTCGAGCCATACCCAACGCGTGGCATCGTGAAACTGCTCCTCGGCGTGGGTCACGTTGCCGAAGGCTCGGCGGGCGGCCAGGCGCGCATCCTTCGCCGACATTCCGCGATGGGCCATGAGCCGTTCGGCTTCGAGCGCGATGTGCGCTTCGATCTCGTCGCGGAAGTCGTCGTCCTCACGACGCTTCCAGAAGCGCCAGCCCGGCATGAGTCTACTCCTGCGCCAGCTCGGGACCGAGCACTCGTGTCATCGCTTCGGCGATGCGCCGCCACCGTGACGCTTCGGCGTGCAGCTGCTTGCGGCCGAGCGCGGTGATCTCGTAGTAACGCGCGCGCCGGTTGTGTTCGGATGTCCCCCACGAGGCGCGGATCCATTTGCGCGACTCGAGCCGATGCAAGGCGGGGTAGAGCGAGCCGTGATCCACGACCAGCGTCTGGGCCGACGTGGTCAGAATCGCGCGCACGATGCCGTGCCCGTGATGCTTCCCCAGGCTCAGCGTGCGCAGGACGAGCAAGTCGAGTGTGCCCTGAAGGAGCGCTTCGGGCTCTCTGGAAGTAGACATTCTACCCGAAGGTGCGGCGCCTGGGGTAGAATGTCAACTCGAAGGTCAGGGGGGAGGGCTCTTGTCCCACACCTTTCCCGATTCCCCCGCGCCATGCCCCTACAGCTTCATGGCTGCGCCTTCCCCGCCTGCCTGGCGCCCTCGATCGCCTCAAGCTTCTGCGTGCTCGTGGCCAATACGCTATGCCCCGTTCGCGTCGCAAGATCGATCGCCTTGCGCAGCTCCACCCGGGCGGAGGCGGTGTCGCCCTTCGCGAGGAGCGCGTCAGCCAGGCTGTCGTAGACGTTCGCCGATTCCGGATAGCGCTCGACGTTCCGCCGGAACAGCGAGATCGCGAAAGCCGTCTTCTTCATGAACTCCAACGCAAAGTAGCCCGCCTGATTCAACACGGCTTCGGGGACGGCTTCGGGGAGGCCGAGCGAGGGCGCGCCGCGCGCGTACTGGCGATCGGTCGCGTATAGCATGCGTTCGATCGCGGCCGAGTCGCTGCCCGGAAGCAGTCGCGCGATCGGCATCCTGGGAAGCGACACCGGCTCGAAGATGAAGCGCAGGCCGTCCGCGAGACTGGGCGCGGGCGTCAGACCGTGGTCGTCCTGCGAGTAGTGTCGCGACGCGAATGCCGGCGTTCGCGTCTTGCTCGCTCTCAGCCGGGCGACGAACCGCTTCGCCGTCACGTCGATCGGAGGCTCGAGCGCGCCGCTCGTCACGAACAGCCTTGGCGCCCCTTTGGCATGGACGATCGAATCTGCGTAAGCGGCGACGGCAGTGGTGTCGTTCCACCAGAGCGACGGGCTCATCGCGATCACGCCCTGAAACGCCGTCGGCCTGCTCGCGGCGACATGCAGCGCAAAGAGTCCGCCGAAAGAGTGACCGGCCAGCATCGCCATGGGATAGGTGCGGTACTTCGACCGCACGAGAGGCAGCAGCTCCTCGGTGAGGAACTCGGCCATCTTCTCAGCCCCGCCGGCGGTCGGGAAGATCTTCGTATTCGGACCCGTCGCCACCGGGGTGAGGTCGCGCGTTCGGTCCTTCCCGTTCGGCACCCCAACGATGATGACTTCGGGGATCGCGCTGCGGCTCGCGAGGAAGCTCGCGTTGGCGACCGCGGCCCGGAACTGCGGGACGTCGTTCGCGTCGAGCACCACCAGTACCGGATAGCGTCGCTCCGGCACCGCGCCGTAGCCCTCCGGCGTCGCGACGATGAAGGAACGTTGCTCGCCGAGAGCGGCCGACGCGAGTGTGTCGTACTTCCAGGGCGCCAGGGTGGTGTCCTGCGCGGCGGCGACGCTGCTGAGCAAGGCGAGCGTCACAAGTGTCAGGCGGATGGGCATCGTCATTTCAACAGGGTGGGAGCGGGAACAACACCATACGGCTGGGTCTAGGCGTGGGAAAGGGGAGTTTCCCCATATCCCTCTTCCCACGTTCGATGACCCCCCATCAATCCATGATCGCTTTGACCGCCTCCCGCGTCCTGCGTGTCGGCTCCGCGATCCGGACGACGTCCTGCGAACGGACGCGCTGCTTTGCGCCAAACAGGTCGGTGAACTCGACCCAGTCCGGCTGCGGGGACTGCTCGATGCACTGCTTGACGCGCAGCGCCGTGTCGAAGGTGACCACGTACGTATGGATGCGCGTCTCCAGCTCGAACCAGTCGTCCAATACCGCGCCGGGCGACAGGTCGAGCAGCTCCTTGAGACGTTCGATCATCTGCATGTGCAAGTTTCCCTTCTGAAAGTCCTTGTGGAACCGGGCGCGGTGGGAGTGGATACCCACATCTCGACCGTCGTGGCCCCGTGGCGGCCGGCCTTCGTCAGGCATTGGGCCTCCACGGCGATGGTCGTGCTCTGATTGAGCGACGCACCCGGTCGCGTGCGGCTATTGCCCATACACGCGAACAAGAAAAAGCCCCACCAGCGTCTGGCGCTGGTGGGGCGGCTGTATCGGTACGGGATCTTTACCTGGGATCCGTGCCGCGAGAGCTCCTCACCGCGCCTGCGAGCGCGTCCATGCTTCCGACAAACGGGAGCCGACCCGTCTGTCGCAGCAGCGCGCAAATGGCGTATGAATGGCGCATCATGTGAGGAACCTTGAATGTGTCGGGAAATTGCCGGGCGAGCATTCTATGATCGACGGGCCCGCTCGTCAAGTGGACTTACGGCTGACTTGTGAAGCGGGTTTCAGTCTCGAGGTGGGTGGGAAAAATAGGAATGCGAAACGGGCCGGCGGAGCTCTACGGCTTCGGCCTGACCCTTCCGTTCTCGATCACTCCAATGGGAGTGAGCACCCGCTCCCAGCCATCCGGCAGGCGCGTTCCGGTTCCCGGCATGATCAGCGCCGAGTTGTCGAACACGGTGTACGTGTCCTTTCCGGCGTAGTTCACCTCGAAGCCCAGGTCCTCCAGCCCGCCGATGGTGATGGCGCTGAGCGGATTGAAGCCGCTGTCGAGGAAGCCGGTCATCAGCTCCGTGTTGAAGGTGGTCTCGCGCCAATGTGCGCCGACGGTGCCGCCGCCTCCCTGGTCCTCCAGCGGGACGTTCAGCGCGCACGCATCGTCGCCACCGGCAGCGCGGCACTCGCGCGCCGCCAAAGGTCCGGTGTACCCGGTACCGGATACGAGATTGCGATCCTGCCAGAGCGTACCCACGCCCAGCACGTGCAGCATCTCGTGCATGATCACGTCCTGCAGGCTGCCGCCGCCCGTGAGCGTTTCGAGGTCGGCGGAGTCGAACTCCATCTTGCCTATCGCCGTCATCGGGCCGATGATGGTCGTGCGCGTAAAACATGGTCCCGCCTGCGCCAAAATCTTTCCCGGTCCGTCGATGCTGCTGATCGAGGCGTAGATCAGGACGTCGTCGATGATCTCGTTGAGCGGGTCGTGCCCTTCCACGCCACACTGCGCGGGATCCACGGTGCCGCCGCGCGCGTCGGCGTCCTCGATGTCTCCGATGGCCACGGCGCGAAGCCGGGCAGCGGCGGTCGTGAACAGTGCCTTCTGCGCATCCGTCATCGAGCCGCTGTTGTAGAAGCGCACGACGATGTTGTAGCTGGTCAGGATTGCTGCCGGCACGTCTTCCGTGAGCGCCTCCAGCGTCGCTCGCACGATCTGGGGCTCATCCTTCCTGCCGAGCGTCCATGGCGGGACGATCGCGATGCCGTTGGCATTCGTGGTGGCCGTGGCGGCGTCGAGTGATCCATCGCCGCCGACGACCGCGAAGCTGACGACTTTGTCCGGCACGCCATTGCCATGCTCGTCGCGCGCGGCAATCTGGATCGGATCGAGGACGCGCGTTCCCGCTGCGGCGCTCTGATTGTCGCCCGAGACGACGACGATGTCCGCGGGAGGACCGATGAGCGCCTCGAAGGTGGCCGTCACCGCACGCGCAGTGGACATCGAGACGACACAGTCGCCCGTTCCGGTGCAGTCCCCCGACCAGCCGAGGAAGTTCGAGCCCGCTGGCGTGACCGCCGTGAGCGTCACCGTGGTGCCTTCGTTGAACGCCATCGTGCAGCTGACGCCGCACGTGATGCCCGACGGGGTCGATGTGATGGTTCCGTTGCCATTGCCTGCCTTCGTGACGCTCAGCGCATGCGTGGCGACGAACGTCGCGGTCACGGTCTGGGACGCGGCGAGATTCACCACGCACGGTCCCGCGGCCGGGCAGCCTTCCCAGCCGGCGAACGCCGAGCCCGCGGCGGGCGTCGCCGTCAGCGCGACCGAGGTGCCGCGGTCGAACTGCGCGCTGCACGTCGCCCCACAGGTGATCCCCGCGGGCGACGACGAAACCGTCCCCGAACCGGAGCCGGACTTGACGACGGACAGCGACTCGCGGTCAGGGCCCGACGAATCGCCGCACGAGATCGCAGCCGCGCATCCGAACGCCGCGAGAAAGTATTTGCAGGGCATCCGAAACAGCATGGGAGGAGAGCTTACCTGGCGAGCGCAACTGCACGCAAGACGTACATCCGTTGTACACCAAACGCCAACGAAAAGACGATCGAAGCGCGCCGCAGTCGCGGTGATCATCGACCCCTGCTCGCGTAGTTTTCGGCGTGCCCAGACGCTCGTCCGCGACACCCAGACCCCGGTTCTTCTCACACGTGTTCTCCCGGGCGTCCGATGTCCTGGCGGAGCTGATCCCCGGGCCGATTCGAGGCGAGCTGCTCGGCGCGGATCAGCTCGCCGAGCGGGCGCGCGCCGTCGCGCGCAGCGAGCGGCTGCGAGAGGGACGCGTGGTCTGGAAGTCTGCGCCGTTGCTGGCGCGGTTGAACGAGACGCGGCGCATCCTGGACGTCGCCCATCGTCGCCTCAGCCACGCCAGTGAGCGGGACACCGACGTCGGTCCAGCCGGCGAGTGGTTTCTCGACAACTATTTCGTGATCCAGGAGCACATCCGTGAAGTCCGCGCGAGCCTGCCAAGCGGCTACTACCGCGAGCTTCCCGAACTGGCCGTGGGAGCACTGGCCGGCTATCCGCGCGTGTACGAGCTCGCCATCACGCTCATCTCGCACACGGAAGGGCGCATCGATCTGGACAATCTCCACGTCGTCCTCGGCGCGTTCCAGGATGTGGCGCCCCTGCTCATCGGCGAGCTGTGGGCAATTCCGGCGATGCTGCGGCTGGCGCTGATCGAGAACGTGCGGCGCATGACGCTGCGCACGGTGCAGCGGCTCGACGAGGTGGAACGCGCCGATCGCATGGCGACCGAGCTGCTCGACGCGGCGGAGGCGGGGGCCGGCGAGCTGCGCCCCGCGCTTCGGTCGCTCGTGGATCGCGGCGTTCCACTCAGCGCCATCTTCATCGCGCGATTCCTCCAGCGGCTCCGCATGACACGCGGTTCCTTTGCTCCGTTGGGATGGCTGGAGCAGTGGATCGCCGAAGAAGGAATGAGCGGCGAAGAGGCGGCGTCGCAGTCCACGCAGCGTCTGGCCATTACTCAGATCGCGATGGCGAACAGCATCACCAGCCTGCGCATGATCGCGCGTCTCGACTGGCGAGGGTTCGTCGAGCATCACAGCGTCATGGACGCGGTGCTGCGCGGCGATCCCACGGGAGAGTATTCCCGGATGACCTTCGCGACGCGCGACCAGTATCGCCATGTCGTGGAGCGCCTCGCGTCGCGCACCCGCATGCGTGAATTCGTGGTGGCGCACGAAGCGATCGAGCTCGCGCGCCGCGGCTCGACGCCGGATGGCACTCCGCACGATCCGGTGCGATCGCACGTCGGCTACTACCTCCTCGACCATGGGCGCCAGGAGCTCGAGAGCGCCCTGGGCTATCGGCCCCGGTTCGGCGAAGCCATCCACCGCTGGGTGCTCGGTCACCCGAACCTCGTGTACTTCGGCGCCGTGGCGGCGGTGACGATCGCGGCGATGGCGGCCCTCTTCTGGCTTGGCGGCCCGGGCGCATCGTCGGCCTGGCTGGCGGTCGTGCTGCTCGGGCTGATTCCCGCGAGCGAGATCGCCATCAACGTCGTGAACAGGCTCGTCGTCGCCTTCCTGCCACCGGCCACCCTCCCCAAGCTCGAGCTGAGCGAGTCAGGGCTGCCGCCGGAGCTGCGCACGGTGGTGGTCATCCCAACGCTCTTCGGCAGCGTCGAGGCGGTGGAGGAAGCGCTGGCGACCATCGAAGTGCAGTATCTCGCCAATCGGGAGGCGCATCTCCACTTCGCCATCCTCAGCGATTATACCGACGCGCCAGCGGAGCACGAGCCGGACGACGCAGCCATCCTCCGCTCCGCGGTCGATGGCGTCACGGCGCTCAACGGGCGCTATGCGCCGGAATCAGGAGACGCCTTCTATCTGTTCCATCGCAACCGGCTCTGGAATCCCGCTCAGGGCGCGTGGATGGGGTGGGAACGCAAGCGCGGCAAGTTGTCGCAGTTCAACCACGTTCTCCGAGGCGATGCGCCGGACGCCTTCTCGACGATCGTGGGTGACGTCGCCCCGTTGCGCGACGCTCGCTACGTGATCACGCTCGACTCGGACACGGTGCTGCCGCCCGGCGCGGCGGCGCTCCTGGTTGGCGCGCTTGCGCATCCACTCAATCGCGCCGTGTACGACGAGACGCGGGCGCGCGTCGTGCGTGGCTACGGAATCCTTCAGCCGCGCGTCGGTGTCTCCCTTCCCAGCGCCCACCGCTCGCGCTTCGCTGCCATCCAGTCGGGACAGCCGGGCGTGGATCCGTACACCACGGCGGTGTCGGACGTGTATCAGGATCTCTTTCACGAGGGGAGCTTCACCGGGAAGGGGATCTACGACGTGGACGCCTTCGAGCGCGCCACGCGCGGCCGCTTTCCGGAGAACCGGTTGCTCTCGCACGATCTCATCGAAGGCAATTACGCGCGCGCGGGGCTGGCGACCGACATCACGGTCTACGACGACTACCCCACGCGCTACCTCACCTGGACGCGGCGCAAGCATCGCTGGGTGCGCGGCGACTGGCAGCTGCTCCAGTGGATCACCCGCCGCGTCCCCGGCCCCGACGGGCCCGAGCCGAACCGGTTGTCGCTGCTCTCGCGGTGGAAGCTGTTCGACAACCTGCGCCGCAGTGTCTTCGAGATCTCTCTGATCGCGTTTCTGGCGGCGGGATGGTGGGTGCTCCCCGGATCGCCGTCGCGCTGGACGCTGCTGGCGCTGCTGGCCGTCGTCGCTCCCTGGGTGATCGCCATCGGCATTGCGCTGCTTCGTCCCCCGCTCGACAAGTCGTGGCGCGCGTACTACGCGGGTGTCGGCCGGGATGCGCTGATCAGCATGGCGCAGATCGCGTTCGCGATCGCGTTTCTCCCGCACCAGGCATGGATCTGCGCGGACGCCATCGCGCGGACGCTCTGGCGGCTGTTCGTCTCCCGGCGAATGCTGCTCGAGTGGCAGAGCGCGCTGCACGCCGAGCGCGGGGAGCATGCCAGCGCGAAAGCTGCCTGGCGCGCCATGTGGCCGCAGAGCGCCGTCGCGCTGGTTTTGCTCGCGACCCTGGCTCCGGCCAATCCCCTGATCGCGCCGCTCCTGCTTCTCTGGATTGGCGCGCCGGCCCTGGCCCGGACACTGAGCGCCTCGGGGGTGCGCCGGGAGCGCGAGCTGTCGTCGGATGAGCGGTCCGCCGCGCAGCGCTACGCCGAGGTGCACTGGCGCTACTTCGATCGCTTCGTGAACGAGGCGACGCACTGGCTGCCGCCCGACAACGTGCAGGAGGATCCGGAGCCCGTCGTCGCGATGCGCACGTCGCCCACGAACATCGGCCTGCAGCTGCTCTCCACCGTCTCCGCCCACGACCTTGGCTTCATCACGAGGGAGGAGATGGCCCGGCGGCTGGAGAGAACGATGCGCACGATGGAGCGGCTGCGGCGCTTTCGCGGACACTTCTTCAACTGGTACGATCTGCACGACCTGCGGGTGCTCGACCCACCCTACATATCCACCGTCGACAGCGGCAATCTGGCGGGCCATCTCATCGCGCTGCGCCAGGCGCTGCTCGCCATGGCCGCCGCGGAACAGGGCGGGGGCAGCGTCGAGCTCGTGACGCGGCTCCACGCGCTCGCCGCGCGCGCAGCGGACTTCGCACGGGAGATGGACTTCGCATTCCTGTACGACAGCCGGCGCGAGCTGTTTTCGATCGGATATCAGCACGCCAGCCATTCTCGTGACGACTCGTTCTACGATCTGCTGGCGTCCGAGGCGCGGCTGGCGAGCTTCATCGCCATCGCGCGCAACGACGTGCCCGTCGAGCACTGGTTCCATCTCGGCCGCACGCTGACGCGATCGGCAGGCGCGACGGCGCTCGTGTCGTGGAGCGGCAGCATGTTCGAGTATCTCATGCCGACGCTGGTGACACGGTCGTTCGCGTTCACGCTGCTCGACCAGACCTTCCGCGGCGCGGTGCGGCGGCAGATTGCCTACGGCATCGCGCATGGCGTGCCGTGGGGCACGAGCGAGAGCGCGTACAATCTTCGCGACCGGCACCAGACGTATCAGTACCGCGCCTTCGGCGTGCCCGACCTCGCGCTCGAGCGTCGCATCGGCAACGACCTCGTCGTGGCGCCGTACGCGACGGCGTTGGCGCTCGATGTCGTTCCGGACCGCGCGATCCGCAACTTCGCGCGCCTCGAGGAGAAGGCCGCGCTGGGCGAGTATGGCTTCTACGACGCGCTGGACTACACTCGGCCGGTGCCGGGTGAGCGATTCGCCGTGGTGCGATGCTACATGGCGCACCACGTCGGCATGACGCTCGTCGCGCTCACCAACGCGCTGCTGGATCGCGCGTGGCAGCGCCGCTTCCATGCCGATCCGCTCATCCGTTCCGTGGAGCTGCTCCTGCACGAGCGAATTCCGCGGAGGATGGTGTTCAAGGAGCCGCGTCCCGTGCGCCCCGAACAGGCCCTTCCCGATCCGGCGCTCGAGCGGCCGGTGGTGCGCGAGATCGTCGTCGCCGACACGCCGCGGCCGCACGTCGCGCTGCTTGGCAGGCTGCCGTATACGCTCATGATCAGCCATTCGGGCGGCGGCTACAGCCGCTACGAAGACCTGGCCGTTACGCGATGGCGCGCGGACGGCACGACCGATCACACCGGCCAGTTCTGCTACATCAAGGATGTGAGCGCGGGACACGTGTGGTCGGCGGCCCACCAGCCGGTGCGGTCGGAGCCGGAGTGGTATCGCGCACAGCTGGCCACCGACCGCGTGACGTTCCACCGGAAGGAGCACGGCATCGAAACGCGCACCGAGGTGGTCGTGGTTCCCGAGGACGCCGCCGAAGTGCGTCGCGTGACGGTGAGCAACGAGACCGACCAGGTGCGCGAGCTGGAGCTCACGAGCTACGGCGAGATCGTGATCGCTCTGCCCGGCGCGGACCGCCAGCATCCGGCGTTCTCGAATCTCTTCGTCGAGACGGAATGGCACGCCTGGTGTTCCGCGCTGACCGCGACGCGCCGGCCGCGATCGGCGTCCGAGCGCACGCTCTGGTGCGTCCACGTGGTCGATTCGGGTGGTCCGGAGCGTGTCGGCCCCGCGAGCTTCGACACCGATCGGGCGCGCTTCCTCGGCCGCGGGCGCACGACGCGTTATCCGCTGGCGCTCGAGCGGGACGGCGCGCTGTCCGGCAGCATCGGCGCGGTGCTCGACCCGGTGTTCGCCATTCGCGCGCGGGTGCGCCTCGCGCCGGGACAATCGGCGTCGGTCGCGTTCACTACCCTCGTCGCCGAGGACGTCGAGCGCGCCTTTCGGCTCGCCGACCGTTACCACGATCCGAACACCGCGCAGCGTGCGCTGGATCTCGCGTGGACGTCCACCCAGGTGGAGCTGCGCGAGCTCGGGGTGTCACCCGCGGATGCCGCCATCTTCCAGGACCTCGCTGGACACCTTTTCTACTCGAATCCGGCCATCCGCGTCGCCGAGCCTGAGCTGCGCCGCTGCCGCGGCGGTCAGCCGCAGCTCTGGACGCAGGGGATTTCAGGGGACTGGCCGATCCTGCTCGCCACGATCAGCGGCACGGACGGGTTGAGCACCATCACGGAACTGTTCGCCGCGCACCACTATTGGCGCCGCCGTGGAATGACCGTCGATCTCGTGATCCTCAACGAACATCCGTCGGGCTACTTCCAGCACCTGCACGAACGGATCAACGCGGCGATGTTCGCGTCCAGCGATTCCGCGATCATCGACCAGCCGGGCGGCGTCTTCATCCGCCGGCGTGACCAGGTGTCGCCAGAAGTGCTCGAGATGCTGCGCGCCACGGCGCGCGTCGTGCTCGAGTGCGATGGCCGGCCGCTCAGCATGATCGCCCAGTCGTGGCGCGACGCCGACGAAAAGGAGGAGGAGGACGTGACTCCTCCGACTCCCGTGCGCGCGCGCTCGTCGGGCAGACGCATGGAGCACCTGCCCACTGAATACAGGCGTGTCCGCGCGTCGGGGAGCGCGCGGGTGGCCGTCACCACGGGTTCGCACCGGGCCGTGTCGCAGGCGAAGACGGGAGATGGCGCGTCGAATCCGGGGGTGGTTGCCGGGAGGAACGCACTCCTTCTGGACAACGGAATCGGCGGACTCACCGACGACGGCGACTACGGGATCCGCGTCCGCGGTGACCGGGGCCCGCCCGCGCCCTGGGCAAACGTGATCGCCAACGCGCGCGGCGGATGCATCGTGACCGAGCGCGGTCCGGGATGCGCGTGGGTGGCGAACGCACAGTTCTACCGGCTCACGCCCTGGCGCAACGACCCCGTGAGCGACGAGCCGAGCGACGCGCTGTATCTGCGCGACGAGGAGACGGGGGAGACGTGGAGCCCGACACCGGCGCCGATGCGGAGCATCGATGGCGAAGAACCGTACACCGTGAACCACGCCGCGGGGCGCACGACGTTCCGCCACACCCGCGCCGGCATCGAGACGCGGCTTGCGATCGGCATGGCAGCGACGGATCCGGTGCGGATCGCGCTGCTGCGCATCACCAATCATGACCACCGCGAGCGGCGCCTCTCCCTCACATCGTACGTCGAGTGGACGCTGGGGCCGCTGCGCGAGCACACGCAGCACCAGGTGGTCACGGCATTCGACGAGACGCACCACGCGGTGGTTGCGTGGAATTGCTTCAATCCCGCGTTTGCGCACCTCCGCGCATTCGCCGCCTTGAGCGAGCCGGTCGCCTCGTTCACCACGGACCGCCGCGAGTTTCTGGGGCGGAACGGATCGCTCGACGATCCCGCAGCGATGCGCGACGTCACCCCGCTC
>JBOHTL010000185.1:0-9393 GCA_050733735.1 Gemmatimonadaceae bacterium | reverse complement strand
TGTTTTCCCAGCAATCCCGGTGATCTCGGCGCTCCGAACGTCTCGGACACGCGAGCGCCGTGCGATTCCGCGGCGCCGGCGACGCGCGCGATGGCGTCGCGTCCGATCATCCCCGGCCGGAGCACGCACGGCGTCGCGCCCGTGACATCGACCACAGTCGATTCGATGCCGACGGTGGTGGGCCCGCCATCGATGATCAGGTCGACGCGTTCGCCCAGACCGCCCTCCACGTGCTGCGCGCTGGTCGGCGAGATTTGCGTCGACAGGTTGGCGCTCGGCGCCGCCACGGGCACGCGCGCCTGCTCGATGAGGGCGAGGGCGAGCGGATGCGCCGGGACGCGAAGGCCCACCGTGTCTCCTCCGGCGGAGACGATGTCCGGAACGGCGGATTGCTTGCGCACCACGATGGTCACCGGTCCAGGCCAGAAGGCGCGCGCGATGGCGTCCGCCGCGACCGGCCAGTCGAGCGCCAGCTCGCGTGCGGCGGCGAGGCTGGCCACGTGCACGATGATCGGGTTGATCGCGGGCCGTCCCTTCGCGTCGTAGATCCGCTGTACCGCGGCTTCGTCGAGCGCGTTGGCGCCGAGCCCATACACGGTTTCGGTCGGAAAGGCGACGAGTCGTCCCGCGCGGAGCAGCTCCGCGCCCCTCGCGAGCGCCGCGCGTCGCGATGCGTCGTCGACCACCCGCAGTACCTGCATGGCGTACAATTAAGCGATGGAGTGGATCGAGTGGGTGGCGGCCGCTGCGGGGGCCGTGAGCGTGTTCCTGAGCGCGCGCGAGAACATCTGGAGCTGGCCAACGGCGCTCGTGAACGTGTCGCTCTACACGTACATCTTCTATCGCAGCGGCCTGTATTCGGACGCGGGGCTGCAGGTCGTGTATTTCGGCCTCTCACTCTATGGCTGGTATCACTGGCTCTACGGCGGACAACAGCATAGCCGCCTGCAGGTGACACGTGCGTCGCCGCGCGTCTGGGTCTCCGCCGCGGCCATCGGACTGATGTTCTGGCTGGCGCTGTCGTCCTACACGTCGACGCTTCCCGGCGTCTCGCTGCCCTACCTGGACGCCAGCCTCACGACGACGAGCCTGATCGCCCAATGGATGATGACGCGGAAGATCCTCGAGAACTGGATTCTCTGGATCATCGCCGATGTCGTCTACGTGCCGATGTTCATGTACAAGGCGCTGTATCCCACCGCCATCCAGTACGCGCTGTTTCTCGTGCTCGCGGTCATGGGATTCGTGCAGTGGCGTCGCAGCCGGCGCGCGCACCTGGCCTTGAAGCCCGCAGCATGATCAAGGTGGTATGCACGGGATCGGAATCGACCGGGAAGACGGAGCTTGCCCGGCGACTCGCGTCGCACTTCGGCGCACCCCTGTCGGAGGAATTCGTTCGACCCTACGCGACGGCCAGGGGCGGCCGACTGGGCTTCGCCGACCATGGGCCGATTGCGCGCGGCCAAATGGCGAACGAGGATGCCGCGATCGCGCGCGCGAAGGATCTGGTCATTCTCGACACGGACCTCGTCAGCACCGTCGTGTATTGCGAGCACTACTTCGGGCGCTGTCCGGTCTGGATCATGGAAGCGGCACGATCACGCGGGGCCGATTTACATCTCCTCATGGCGCCGGACGTTCCGTGGCTGCCCGACGGCGTGCGGGATCGCGGGGAACGGCGCGAAGAGATGCACAGCCTCTTTGCGAGCAAGCTGGAGGAGTTCGGATTCCCCTGTACGGAAATTCGCGGCGAGTGGGAGCAGCGCTTTCGCGCGGCCTGCGATGCCGTTGCGCGACTGGCGCTCAGTGCATGACCAATGGAGCGTCGACGTGCACGCGTGTGACGCCCCGCCGAAACAGCGCTCGCACCCTGATCAGAAGAAACACCGCGACCGACGCCAGCCCTGCCACGAAACCCCACCACAGTCCCTGTGGCCCGAGCGGCGTCCGATAACCCAGGAACACGCTCACCGGCACGCCGATCAGCCAGTAGCCGGCCAGCATCGCCGCCAGAGGCACTCGGGTGTCGCCCAGGCCTCGCAGGACACCGGCACCGACCGCCTGCATCCCGTCGAAGACCTGAAACAGTCCCGCGATCGGAATCAGCGTCGCGGTGATCGCGATGACCGCCGCGTCCGACGTGTACATCGCCGCAAGGGGGCGAGGAAGGAGAAGGAAGAGCGCCGCGGTCGTCGTCATGAAGCTGCCGCCGACGACATACGCGATGCGCGCCGCGAGGCGCGAACGTGGAGCGTCCGAGGCGCCGACCGCGTTTCCCACGCGCACCGATGCCGCCGCCGCCACGCCGAGCGGCACCATGAACGTGAGCGCGGCGAGATTGAGCGCAATCTGATGCGACGCGACCTGCACGGCGCCAAAAGTGCCCATCATGAGTCCCACCGCCGCGAAGGCGCTGTACTCGAGGAATTGCTGAACGCCGATCGGCAGTCCGAGCCCGAGCATGCGTCGCAGCGGCGCCCACGCAAGCACGGCGCGGTCGAGGTGCGCGAAATACGGACGCAGCTCGCGCCAGGCGATCACGAGCAGGGCGAGGCACATAAACCATCGTCCGATGACCGTGGCGATCGCCGCGCCGGCCACCTCGAGACGAGGCAACCCGAGGTGTCCGAAGATGAGCACCCAGTTCAGCAGCGCATTGAGCAGGTTCGCTGCGACAATGGTCACGACGATGGGCGCCACCCGATGCAATGCCTGCAGGCTCTGTCGCAGGACCACGAACGCGAGGAAGGGCAGCATGCTCCACGCGCCGATATGGACGTACGTGCGCGCGTCGGGGATGACTTCCACGGGCTGGCGGAAGAGCCGCAGCAGGTGCGCCACGGGAAGCATCATCAGCGAGGCGATGCACCCGAACACGAGGGCGAGCAGCATTCCGCGCTGGATCGCGCGTGTCACCGCGACGCCGTCCTGGGCGCCGGCCGCCTGCGACACGAGCGGATCGAGCACCATCAGGGCGCCCATCGGGATCACGATGCAATTGAAGAAATACAGATTCCCGAGCGCCACCGAGGCGAGCGCGTTGGCGTCGACGCGGCCCACCATGAGCGTGTCGACCACGCCCATGAGCATCAGGCCCACCTGCACCACGACCACGGGCGCGGCGATGGCCGTCATCGCGCGCCATTCGCTGCGTGACGCGCGAGGGCCCGCATCGGGGACGACCAGTGCGCTCTCGGACACCGATGGAATCTCGCGGCGTGGAACCCGATTCGGAAACGTCCGTACGGTTGACAGAGTCCATGTACGTCCGCTTCTTGAACGTCCGCCTTACCGCCTCTGGCCATATGTCGCGTAATCGCACCGCGCTCGTCGCCGCCCTGCTGCTGATCCCGATCGTCGCAGGCGGCTTTCTGCTTCAGGAGCCGCCGGCCGCCGCCACCCGCGCGAGCGGCCGTCTGTTCGAACAGGTCCTGTCGCTGGTTTCGCGACAATACGTGGACACGATCCAGACGTCAGACCTGCTGGCGCGCGCGGCGCAGGGGCTCGTACGCGAGCTTCAGGATCCGTACACCGAGTTGTTCACCCCGAGCGAGAGCGAGGACTTCTCGCGCGGAACGAACGGGCGGTATGGTGGCACGGGGATGCTTCTGGAGGAGGAAAGCGATCGCGTCGTGACGGTGCAGCGCGTCTTCCCGAACACGCCGGCCGAGGATGCCGGCGTCCGGGACGGCGATCGCATCATTGCCATCGGCGACTCGGCCGCCACAAGCTGGGGGCTCTCGAAGGTCTCCGAGCGTCTTCGCGGCACGCCAGGATCGCGGGTGGTCGTGAGCTTCGCCCGCCAGGGCGTCTCGGCGCCGATTCGCCTCACGTTCACGCGGCGGGAGGTGCACATCCCGGCCGTGCCTTTCTCGACGGTGGTCGACGGGGTGGGCTATATCCCGCTGCAGACGTTCAACGAGAATGCCGCCGAGGAGGTGCTGTCCAGCACGACCCGACTGATCGCGGAAGGCGCGCGCGGTCTGGTGCTCGACCTCCGCGACAACGGCGGCGGCATCGTCGATCAGGCACTTGCGATCAGCTCGATGTTCCTGCGCGACAGCCAGGCGATCGTGAGTGTGAAGGGGCGTGGCGTTCCCGACGAGGTGTCCCGCGCTGAAGGACTCCACGTCGCCGATGGAGTGCCGCTCGTCGTGCTCACGAATGGCGGCAGCGCGTCGGCGGCCGAGATCGTGGCCGGTGCCCTGCAGGATCACGATCGCGCTCTGGTGCTCGGCACCACCACGTATGGCAAGGGACTGGTACAATCGCTGTATGGGCTCGATGGTGGCTACTCACTCAAGCTGACCACCGGCAAGTGGTATACGCCCAGCGGCCGATCCATCCACCGCGAGCGCCGCGTCACGGAAGACGGGCGCGTCCTCGAGGGACGCCTGGAGGACGGGCGCATCGTCGAAGGCGGCCCGGATTCCGCTGAGACGGAGCAGTCGCGCCGCAAGCGCCCGCAGTTCCGCAGCGACGCGGGGCGCATCGTCTATGGCGGTGGAGGAATCGTTCCCGACTTCCTGGTGCACGAAGACACGGCCTCGGCGATCGAGCAGGAATTCCTGCTCGCGATTGCCCCGAAGGGCCAGCAGATCCGCACGGTGCTGCAGCAGTACTCGCTCGAGCTGCGGGAACGCGTGAGCTCTGACTTCGCCGTCACGTCGGAATGGCGCGCCGAGCTGCGCCGCCGGCTCGGCGTGGCGGGCGTCCGCATCGAGCCGCGCTTCGACAGCGTCGCGACCGTTCTGCTCGGCGATGAGCTGGACCGGCGCGTTGCGCGGCGCGCGTTCGGCGACGCCGAAGCCAAACGTCGCACGCTGCACGAGGACCGCGCGCTGCTCCGCGCGATCGAGATGCTGCGCCGCAGCCGCACACAGGAAGATCTGCTGCGAATCGCCGCCAGATCCGTTCAGGATCGTCCCAACGGCTGATTCGCCCGGAATACTGGGCGGGCTCCCCGCGCGCGACGATCAGTAGCGCCGTTTGACGCGACTCATGTCGCGGCGGTCGCGCTTCGTGGGCCGACCGCCTTCTTCGTAGGCCGGGGTCGGCGCGAGACGCCGCTGTTCCGCCAGGCGCTCGCGCTGCGCGCGGCTGTCAGCGGTCTCCTCGTACAGCGTCTGAGCCTCGCTCGCCGGGCCGCGCCGCTCCGCGAGCGCGCGAACGCGCACGACGTAGGTGTTCTGGTTTACCCGAATGCGCAGCTCGTCGCCCGGCCTGGTCTGCTTGGCCGGCTTGGCGCGCTCGCCGTTCACCTCGACGTGGCCGCCGTCGACCGCGTCGGAAGCGATCGAGCGCGTTTTGTAAAACCGTGCGGCCCAGAGCCATTTGTCCAACCGCATGCTGGAAAGATAGACCCAACCTTTTGGATACATCGAGTGTCATACAGGGCAGAGTCACATGCGAGTGATGCCAATGCCCAACTACGACGAAAATCCGGCGCTGCGGCCGACGATCCTGATCCAGGCGATCAAGCAGGACGTCTACCGTTCCTCGCGTGATCTGCCGCCGGCGCGTCCGAACGCGACTGGAGATCGGGCCGCGCGCGAGACGCCCCGCGCGGCATGACGCTCCGCTAGCGTCCTAAATCAGCCAGCACCGGTTGGCCGCGCCCGCGGGCGGCCACCGGCCAGCTGGACACCAGGGCGCCCTCGCGGACGCCGTACACGACATCCGCGAGATGCACGACAATGCAGACGTGATTCGGAATCACGTGCACCCGATCTCCGACCCGCGGTCGCCACTCGCTCTTCGATACGTCCAGGATGCCGTGCTCCTCGGACATCGACTGCACGACGACTTCCCGGCGGTCCTTCAGACATCCGAAACCGTCCGCCGCGCCGCCCGCTCCCCGCAACGGCTCCCGGCCGAGCGCCTTGCTTCCCGCGTCGACGACGGCCTGTCCCGGAATCGCGGTGCTCACGACTGTCGCGAGAACCGTGAGCGCGCAGTCATCCCAACCGCATGCGCCGATCTCGGCCGTCGTTCGGTCGTTGAAGATGTAGGTGCCCGGGCGCATCTCGGTCACGCCCCTGATCTCGTGTGTCTCGAACAACGTCGGCGTGGATCCCGCGCTCACCACGCGCAGCGGCAGCTGATGCCGCGCGAAGGCCGCGCACGCCTGCCCCACGAACTGATTCAACGCGTCGAGCTGCGCGCCATGCTCGGAGACGTGCCCGCGAACGTGACCGGGATAGAACGCGATGCCGGCCAACTCGAGGGCCGGCAAAGAGCTCACGAGCTGCGCGAGCCGCACCGCGTCCTCGATCACGGGAATCCCGACGCGGTGCATGCCGGCATCGAGCTCCACGAGCACGTGCACCGTGCTGCCGGCACCCGTGGCGGCGCGAGTCAACTCGTTGGCTGCGGCTTCCGAGTCCAGTGCGACGGTGAGTCGAACGTCGCGAGCGACTCGCGCGAGCCGCTCGGCACGAGTGGTCCCCACCGGCGGGTACATCACGAGGAGATCATTGCAAACCTCGCTCATCACTTCGGCTTCGAATGGCGTCGCGCATGTGAGGCCCGACGCACCGCGCTGCAACTGTTCGCTCGCCAGAAGTGGCGATTTGTGGGTTTTAATGTGCGGACGGAGCGCCAACCCGTGTTGGCTGGCATACGCGGCGACACGGTCGAGATTCCGCGACATGCGGTCGAGATCGACCACGAGAGAGGGCGTTTCCAGCAGGTCCTGATCAGTCACAATGGGGAGGGCAGATGGATCGGTAACTCACGGTGTAGCAACGATTTAATACAACACGGTGCTTTTTGCACTGGACTCCTCGCGGCCATCTTGCAAGATTGCAGAGCCGCCTGAGGTCGCTGGGCGCTCCTTCCTCCCTGGACCGGTCCCAATGGTCGATGGCGACCTGACCGCCGTCGTTTCGTTCATCGGCGTGGTTGTACAGCTCGGTGGCGAGCTACTCCTCGTCCTCCTGTTCGTGCTCCTGCGCCGCTATGTGCTGCGTCGCGGCTATTTCGCCGCCTGGACGGCGGCCTGGGCTGCGGGCAGCATTGCCATTCTCGCGATTTGCGTCCGCTATATCCTGATGCCGAGCATCGTCGCGGAGCCCATCGACGATAGCTCGAGGGCGGTGTTGAGTCTCTACCTTGTTTACCAGCTCGGCAAGCTCACCAGCTTCGCGCTCTTCGTGTCCGGCACCGCGATGTACGTCACCGGCTCCCGACTGGTGGGGTCGCGCCGATTCGTGTATGGCGGCGTCGCTGCGTACTCGTTCCTGTCCCTGTTCGGATCGACCGGCGACCTGAATCAGCTCGTCGTGTGGCAGGCGCCGGTCGCGGTGGTGTCGCTGGGGACGTGCGCCGCACTGCTCTTCACCCTCCCTTCGTCCCGCCGCACTCTCGGCAGCAATGGCGGGGGCGGTGCGTTCGCCGCGCTCGCCACTCTCTGGCTCCTGTACGGCATCGCGTTCGGCCTGAGCGACGGCCCGGCGCCGGCCTGGGCGAACTCCATCATCAGTTTCAACACCTATCTCGATCTTCTGCTGAATATCGCGCTCGGATTCGCGATGGTCGTGCTGCTGATGGAAGACGCGAAGCGCGAGGTGGACGATGCGCAGGCGGAGCTGCGCGTGCAGCACGATCAGCTGCGCCGCGCCGCGCTCTACGACACGCTCACGGACTCGCTCAATCGGCGTGCGTTCGCGCAAGGCGTGGGACTCGAGATGGCGCGGGGTACGTTCGGCACGGTCGTCATTGCGGATCTCGACAACCTGAAGGCGGTGAACGACTCGTACGGGCATGCGGCCGGCGATCTCCTGCTTCGTCAGTGTGCCGAGCTGCTGCGGGCGACGCTGCGTCCCTACGACAAGCTGTATCGCTGGGGAGGCGACGAGTTCCTGCTCGTGATGCCGTCGGCGCGCGGCGAGGACGTCGAGAGCCGTTTGCGCGAAGTGCTGCGGCAGGCACCGGCGATCACCGTAGCGAGCGGCGCCGCGGTCAAGCTCGAGGTCAGCATCGGCGCGAGTGACTACACCAGCGCCGAGGGGCTGGAGGAATGCATCCAGCTCGCGGATCAGGCGATGTATCGCCAGAAGCACGCTCGGAAATCGCCGTATGAGGGATTCACTGCCGTGCGAATCTCGGCGCCCATCGCCGCGCCGACCGGAGACTACTGACCAGGACGCGATCGCGTGGGTCGCCGCGCGCGTTTGATGCGCTGCAGACCGACCAGCACCACGGCCACGGTCGCGCCCATCCACGCCCACGCGAAAGTGCGCTGGGTGCGCGCGGACGAGTCAGCGACGAACGCGTAATACACTGCGATCGCCGTCACGTGCACGACGGCGACGCTGACGAGGAATTGGAGAAACCGGCGGCGTGTGGGCGTCGTCTGCCTCATGTGAAGCACGGGTTCGCATCGCGCATCGACGCCCAGGGGCGGCTCGGCTCGGCTGCGACGGCGTCGGGTGGTACGGATCGTGACCGCACGCGGTGCATGATACATGGTTTCCTGCACGCCGCGCTGCTGGTCGTCGCTGTCGCGTGCCAGCAGAGCGACCGTCGTGAATCGACCGGTGAGGTCGCCGTCACCATCCCGACGCGGCCCACGCCCATCACGACGTCCGACGCCGACGTGAGAGCCGCGCAGAACGAGCTCGCCGAGGGCCGCGGCGCGCACGCGACCAAGATCGTGATGCCCGTCCTGCGGACGCCGGAGCGACGGACACCGGAAGCAGTGCTCGTCGCGGCCCGAGCCGCGGCCGACTGGGGCGGGTGGTCACTGGTTCGATCGCTGCTCGCGTTCGAACCGTGGCTCGACACGCGCTTCGAGGGAGAAGGACACGAGCTGCTCGCGCGGTCGGCACTCGAGCGCGACGAAGCCACCGAAGCCCGCGAGCATGCGGAAGCAGCGTTGCGCGTGGAAAGCACGCCCGCCGCACGCGCCGTGCGTCTGACACTGCTCGCCCGGTCGCTCGACCGTCTCGATCAGCTGGACAGTGCCGCGGCGTCGTACCGTCGCGCGGCTGACCTCCTCGCGCCCGCGCGCGAGTGGCTGCTGCTTCGCGCCGCGGGTTCCACGCGCGACTCCGAGCAGCGACAGGGGCTGTACACCAAAGTGAAATCTCCCGTCGCCCGTGGCCGGGTGGCGCACACCGAGGCGCAGACGCTGGAACGGTTCGGCCTCTACGTCGCAGCCGCCGACGCGTACGAGAAGCTTGGCGACATTCCATCCGCGTACCGGCTGCGTCTCGTCACGGACGATGCGGGCCAGCGCGCCACGCTCCGTGCCGGACTGCTCGGCTACATCCAGCGCGACGCCCGCGGCGACAACCTGCAGCGCGCGTTCGAGGTGCTCGACGCCGCCTTTCCGCGTCTCGATGTGACGTCGGAACTGATCGCGTCGCGGCGCGCGGCGGAGGGTGGAGT
>JBOHTL010000184.1:0-7144 GCA_050733735.1 Gemmatimonadaceae bacterium | reverse complement strand
AAATCCATCGTCGAGCAGGAGCACCAGGCGATGAAGGCGGCGGAGGCGGCACAGGCCTCGGTCTCCGACGCCAGGGCGGCCGCATGATCGATTTGGGTTTCCTTCAGTTCGCGTCCCCCTGGGCGCTGCTGTTCCTGATCGCGCTCCCGGCATGGTGGCTGTGGCGGCGTCGCCGGAAGCCCCCGGCCATCGTGTTCTCGCGTGTGGCGGCCCTGGCCAAGGGACCACGCGCGGGACGCGGCATCGCGCGGACGCTGTTCCTGCTCCGCAATCTCGTCCTGCTCGGCGCCGTGCTGGCGCTGGCGCGCCCGCGGTCCGGCGCCCGCGCGGAGGACGTCACATCCGAAGGCATCAACATCGTCATCGCCTTCGACATTTCGAGCTCGATGCTCGCACAGGACTTCCAGCCGCAGAATCGGCTCGAGGTCGCGCGCGACAAGGTCACGCAGTTCGTCAACATGCGTCGCAGCGACCGCATCGGCGTCGTTGCCTTCTCCGGGGAGGCACTCACGCAGGTGCCGCTCACCACCGATTACCCGGTCGTCAACCAGGCCATCAAGAATCTCCAGCCCGGCCAGCTCGAAGACGGCACCGCCATCGGCACCGCCATCGCCACCGCGGCCAATCGCCTCAAGGATGCGCCCGGCGCTTCCCGCGTGATGGTGCTGCTCACGGATGGCGTCAACAACCGGGGCTCGATCGATCCACGCACCGCCGCCCGCGCGGCCGCGGCGGTCGGCGTCCGCATCTACACCATCGGCGTCGGCACCGAAGGAATGGCGCCCGTCCCCGTCGGGCGCGGGCTGTTCGGCCTGCGCTACGAGATGCGTCCAGTCGAGATCGACGACGCCTTGCTCACCGAAGTCGCGCGCATCACCGGCGGCCGGTACTTCCGGGCCCGCGACGCCGCCGCGCTCGACCGCATCACCCGCGAGATCGACCGGCTCGAGCGGGTGCCGGTGCAGACGCGCACGTACGTCCGCTTTACAGAACTCTATCGCTGGCCGCTGGTGTTCGCGCTGCTGGCGTTTACCGCCGAGATGGCGATTTCGGCGCGCCGCGGACCGCTTCCCGCATGATGGACGTCGCGTCCTTCGATTATCTCTGGCTGCTGCCGCTCGCGGTCGTTCTTCCGATTGCCACGATCTGGCTGCTGCGCCGCTCCGAAAAGCGCCGTCGGGAGCGGCTCGGTCGCCTCGGTGAGCCCGGCATCGTCGAACGGCTCCTCCCGCCGAACGCGTATCAGTCGCGCAGGTGGCACGTGCTGCGCCTGGCCGCCGCCGGAGCCCTCATCGGCGTCGGCGTCTCCGGTCCGCGCTGGGGGACGGAGACGACCGTGGTTCGCGCGCGCGGAATCGATCTGGTGTTCTCCCTCGACGCCTCGCTGTCGATGATGGCCACCGACGTCCGTCCGAATCGTCTGACCGCGATGAAACAGGAGGTTCGTCGTCTCCGCGCCATGTCGCGCGGTGATCGCGTCGGGCTCATCGCCTTCGCGGGACGCAGCTACGTGCTGTCGCCGCTCACGATCGACGCCGGCGCCCTGGATCTCTTCCTCGACAACCTCGACCCGTCCGTGGTGGGGCAGGCGGGAAGCTCTCTCGCCAAGACGATTCGTCAGGGCACCGACCTGCTGCTGCTCACCAAGTCGGGCGCCGATCGCGCGCTCATCATCATGAGCGATGGGGAGGCGTTCGAGCCGGTCGAAGACATCGTCGCCGAGGCGAAGCGCGCAGGAGAGCAGGCGATCAGCCTCGTCACCGTCGGCTTCGGAACGCGCGAGGGATCACGGATCCCGATCCGCGAAGGCAACACCACCACCTACAAGCGCGACGACAACGGGGAGGTCGTGATCACCCGCTATCATCCGGAGCTGCTCCAGGCGGCGGCGCAGGCGGCCAACGGCACCTTCATCGACGCCGGTGCAACCGACAAGGCCACGCGCGTCCGAGCCGCGCTGGCGTCGCTGCGCCGGCAGCAGCGCGTCGCCGCCGCTGGCGAGACGAAGACCCCGCGGTTCCAGTGGTTCCTCATGCCCGCGGTGCTCCTCCTCATCCTCGACACGCTGCTCGCCGAACGAAAAGGTCGCCGTCGCCGCGCGCTCGGTGCGGCGCGCGAGGCGGTGCCGGTCGCGACGATGCTTCTGCTGATGGTCGTCGGATGCGCCCGGGCTCCGGGGAACGCCGCCGGCGCGCGTGCCTACGCGGCGAAGGAATATCCGCGCGCCGCGTCGATCTTCCGCGGCATGATCAATGGCGGCGACCGCACCCCGGCGACGCTGTACAACTACGGAACGTCGCTGCTTGCGATGGACTCGCTGCAGGGCGCCGCGGAAGCGCTGGAGCGCGCGGCCGAGGCGCGCGAGCCCGAGTTGCGTTATCGCTCCCTCTTCAACCTCGGCCTGGCCCACCTGAAGCACGGGCTCGCCCTTCCGGACCAGCAAGCCGATCAGCCGCTGGACGCGGCCCTGGCGGCGTACAAAAAGGTTCTGCTCTTGCGTTCTGGAGACATGGACGCAAAGTGGAACTACGAGCTGGCGCTCCGAAAGAAGCAGTCGGGCGGCGGAGGTGGCGGCGGGGGCGGGGAGTCCAATCCATCGCCGTCACCGGAATCACAGGCGCCTCGTCCGAGTGGTGGACTGGGTGAGCGGCAGGCGGAACAGTTGCTCGGCAGCGCGGCACGCGAAGAGCGTGACGTCCAGGCCAAACGGCAGCGACAGACACGAGTGGAACCCCCACCGGGCGGCAAGGACTGGTAGTGATCGGGACTCTCGCGGTGCTCGCGCAGATGGCCATCGTGGCCCATGCGCCGGACGTGGTGTATGCCTGTGACGCCGTCGAAGTCACGGTGGCAGTGAGCGCGCCCGGCTCGAGCATGCCGCGCCTCGTGGTGCCGTCCTTTCAACCCTTCGACATCCTGCGGGCCAGCGAGCCCCGCGCCCGGTACTCGAGAGAGCGAGCGTCCATCACGACCGAGTACGCCTTCACGCTCACGACCGACCGCTCCGGACAGTTCGTCATTCCCGCGTTCGAGGCGCGCCTCGGTGAGTCGCGCGCGAGCTCGCGTCCGATGACGGTCACGGTCTTTCCGCGACGCGGCCGCCCCGCGCCCGCGGTCGTCGCCCGTGCTCGCATCGATACCGGCGCGCGTCTCGACCTCCGCGAATCCTCGAGCGCCGATACCGTGTACGTCGGCCAGCAGGCGACGTACGAAGTCGCCGTGTTCCTCAATGCCACGGCGCGCGAGCGGTTGCGTCGCAATCCGACGTTCTATCCGCCGGAGATGCAGGCGATGCTCGCGTACGATCTGCCACCCTCCGACCGCACGCAACGGCTCCGCATCGGCTCGCAGTGCTTCGATGCGCTCGTGTATCGCCGCGCGCTCTTTCCCCTCGTGCCGGGTCGTCTGGTGATCCCCCCGGCGCAGCTCGTGTACACGACGGGCATCTCGGCGTCGAGCCTGTGGAGCCGCGAGGAGAGCCACGAGCTGCAGACCGACAGCGTCACCATCGTCGCGATCGAGCCGCCGGCGGACGGGCGCCCCGCCGACTACACCGGCGCCGTGGGAGCCATCGAGGTCGCCGCGAACATCGACTCGAGCACTGAGGGACGCGTCGGCGATCCGATGCTGCTCACTGTCACGATCACGGGATCGGGGAATGTGAAGCTGTTCCCGCGCCCCGCCATGCGTGTGCCGTGGGCAGGTCTCGTCCCTGCCGACGAACGCGTCTCGGTCGACTCGACTGACTCTCGCATCGGCGGGCAGAAGGAGTTCGACTGGGTGCTGACGCCGCGCGTCGCCGGCGAGTTCGATCTCCCTCCCGTGCGCTACGGCTACTTCGATCCCTGGCGCCACTCGTACGAGATCGCCGAGTCCGGAACGACCCGCGTGCATGTTGGCACAGGCACGCTCGCGAGCGCCGACACGGCATCCGCCGAGCCTGTGCTCGCGATCCGCACGCGGTATGGCGGCGCCCCGTGGCCGCCGCCGCAGTCGAGTCCTGTTTTCTGGCTCGCGATGGCGATCGCGCCGATGCCCCTTCTCGTCACGCGCGCCCGACGGCGCATGGCGCGCGCGAGCGTTGCTGCGACTCCGGCGCACCCGCATCTCGAGGCGCTCGTCCGAACGACGGCCCGGGACGCCGTGCAGCTGCGTCGCCAGTATGTACGGGCGCTCGCGCAGCGCCTCGGCTGTAATCCGGAGGATTTCACGCATCCCGGGGCGCTCGCCCGCGCGTTGCGTCGCGCCGGTGTGTCACCCGATACCGCCGGACAGGCCGAATCCCTGCTGCGCGATCTCGACGCCGCGGCGTACGCCGGGACCGGCGAATTTCCGGTGCACGCCGCGCACAACGCGAAAACGGTTGCCAGGGCGGTGGACGCCGAAGCGCTCGCGCGGCGCGAGCTGCCCTTCTGGCTGCCGGTGCTCGTCGCGGGGGTCCTGGTTGCCGCCGCTTCCGTCGCGGTCGCGTCGGACCTGGCGCGCTCGCATTTCATGCGTGGTGTGTCCGCGTACCTGCGACAGGATTTCGTGGCATCGCGCCTTTCCTTCGCCGACGCGGTGCAGAACGAGCCCGCGTCCGCGGACGCCTGGGCGAACTACGGCACCGCGTCGTGGACGATCGCGGATACGGCCGCCGCCGTTCTGGGATGGCGTCAGGCACTCGCCATCGATCCCGGCGCTTCGGAGCTGCATCAGCGACTCGATGCCGTACGCGGCGCGAGTCTCACCTCTCCCGGATGGGTCCCGGACATCCCGCGCAACGCGAGCGTGTGGCTCTTCGCGGTGATGTGGGTCGGCGCGTGGATGATCGCGTGGCTCGCCCCACGGGTGCGCGGGTGGCCGGGACTGGGGCGCGTCGCGCTTCCCCTCGGCGTCTGTGCGCTGCTCGTCGGCCTCGTCGCGATCGAAACGGAGACGCGCGTCACCGGGAAACGACTCGCCGTCGTACGACGCACCACGTCGCTCACGTCGGATCCCGCACTTGGCATGAGTCGCGGCCCGAACGTCGGCGTCGCCGAGATCGTGCATACGGTCGGCAGCCGCGGCTCCTGGACGCGCGTGGAAGCCAGCGACGATCGCGAGGGCTGGATCCCGAGCTCGCAACTCCTGTATCTCTCGGATCGTCGCCCCGCTCCTCGTTGATACTCCTGCGACTTGGACTGGCATCTACGCCGGTACGGCTTGGTGGGTTGATCTCGGATCAGAACGGGAATAGCGGATACGTCTGATCAACGGCCGAGGTTGAGACTCTACAGCCGGCCTTCAGTGCGCCCCTCAAGATGGACCGCGGTATTCGCTGTTTCCGTTCTGATCCGAGATCCACTGTAGATCCCAATCTCGAGACGCCACCAGTCAATCACGAAGAACCGTGTCTGACAGTAATTTCCGAGCATGACAGCCCGCGCCGAGCTCACCAGCCCGCGCATCGCGATACTCCCGAGCGCGGTTGCGGATCAGATCGCGGCGGGCGAGGTCGTCGAGCGGCCCGCGTCGGTGGTGAAGGAGCTCGTCGAAAATGCGCTGGACGCCGGGGCGACGACCATCGATGTGCTTGCCGAAGATGGCGGGCGTCAGCGCATCCGTGTGAGCGACGACGGCGTCGGCATGACGCGCGACGACGCCCTCCTTGCGCTCGAGCGGCACGCCACGTCGAAGATCCGCACGGCGCAGGATCTCGTTGGCGTCTCCACGTTCGGCTTCCGCGGAGAAGCGCTTCCCGCGATCGGCTCCGTCTCCCATCTCGAGCTCGACACCGCCGATCGTGATGGCGCCGGGACGCGTGTGATCGCCGCCGGCGGAACCGTGACGTCGGTCGACGAGGTCGCGCGGCGTCGCGGGACGACGGTCAACATGAGCCGCCTGTTCTACAATGCGCCGGCGCGGCTCAAGTTCATGCGCAGCGCCAGAAGCGAGTGGCGCAGCGTGCTCGATGTCGTGAGCACCGTCGCGCTCGTGCGCCGGGACATTCGACTCACGCTGACGCACGAGGGCCGGGAAGTCATGTCGCTGGCGCCGGCGAGCTCGCTGCGCGAGCGCCTGGCCGCGCTCTGGACAGCGGACTATGCGGCGCGCTTCGTCGGCGTGGACGACGTGAGCGGCGCGATCCATGTGAGCGGTCTCGCCGAGCGTCCGGCCGAAGTCGGGATGGCCTCGCGCCGTGTGCACGTCGCCGTGAATGGCCGCGCCATTCGCGACCACGGGATGGTTCGCGCCGCGGAAGCGGCCTATCGATCCACGCTCCCGGCAGGTCTTCGTCCGTCGCTTTTCCTCGAGATCCGTGTGCCACCCGACAGCGTTGACATCAACGTGCACCCGGCGAAGGCGGAAGTGCGCTTCCGCGATCGCTGGGTGGTCGAACGCGCGGTGGAGTCCGCGGTGCGGCGCGCCCTTGGCACCATGGACTCGGCGGCGTCGCTCGGCGCCGCGCCGTTCTGGGCACAACGTCGGCCGGAGCCCGAAGGAGAGCGTTACCCGGCACCTGACATCCCGAACCACGCATCCGGCACGTCGGACCTCGCGCCATTGGCCTCGCACGTGGTTCCGGACGCCGGGGTCGACGTTCCTCCCCTGATCCAGCTGCGCCGCACGTACATGATGTTCGAGACGGAGCAGGGCGTGGTTCTCATCGATCAGCATTCGGCGCACGAGCGGGTGCTCTACGAGCAGTTCATGCGTGCGTTCGACACGGGGGCGAGTCCGTCGCAGCGTCTCCTTTTTCCGCTGACGATTCAGCTTGCCCCCGCCGAGGCTGAAGCGCTCGATGCGCATCGCGACCTGCTGCAGTCGCTCGGCTATGAACTGGGCGATTTCGGCGGACAGACCCTGATCGTGCATTCCGTACCGGCGCCACACCCGCGTTTCGACGCGGAGCGCTGTCTCCGCGACACGCTGGCGGCGCTCACCGGCGACCGCAGCGCGTCCAGTGCGCCGCGACACCAGCGGCTGGCGTCCACCGTGGCATGCAAGGCGGCCATCAAGGCAGGGGATCCGTTGTCCCCCGCGGAGATGCGCTCGCTCTTCGTGTCGCTCCACGGCTGTCGCCTTCCCGCGCACGACGTGCACGGCCGCCAGGCGATCGTTCAACTCTCGTGGGATGAGCTCGAGCGCCGCTTCGGGCGACGCTGAACCCACGGCCGAGGGG
>JBOHTL010000183.1:0-6181 GCA_050733735.1 Gemmatimonadaceae bacterium | reverse complement strand
GTGTTGCGAGGGCATCGATGCGCCGACGCGCGCGCCACGCGGCCGTGCGCAACCGAGCAGCACCAGCGTGGCCGCAGCCAGACTGATCGCGCCGATCACGGATTTACGACAAAAAGAGGAATGCACTTCCGGAAAACTGGGGCGGCAGGATTCGAACCTGCAACTTCCCGGGTAACAGCCGGGCGGTCTGCCAATTGACCTACACCCCAACAAACGAAAAACCCGCCAGGATCCGGAGATCGGGCGGGCATTGCGAGCAGCTGAACCGTGCGCGCGAGCTAGCCGGACCTCCGCATGGAGTTCCAGTTTCGATTTACGTTATTCGCGCGGACGTTGTGCATGGAAGCACAATAGGTGTGGGACCGCGGGGCGTCAAGCACGGAGGATGACATGTCGAGCAGAATCGCGCGTGCGGCGACAATCGTGGTGTTCAGCGCGTGCGCTCCCCTGCGTACCGACGTCCCCACCGTTCCGCCCGACACGGACTTCGATGTCGCGGTGGGCTCCATCGCGCGCCTCCAGGACAGCGATCTTCTGGTGCGCTTCGATACGGTGACGGAAGACGGCAGATGCCCGCAGGACGTGACGTGCGTCTGGGAGGGAAACGCGACGGCAGTCGTCACGCTCGACTCGGCGGGAAAGGCGATGCTGGCGCGGTTCACGACGTCGAAGCCGCAGCCCGTGCGAGCCTTCGGGTGGACGTTCGAGCTCCGGGCGCTGCGTCCACCGCGGGCGAGCCAGACGCCGCCGCAGCCCTCCGACTACGTGATCGCGCTTCGGGCGTCTCGATGAAGCTTCGCGAGAGATGATCGGTTGCGCCGCTGGACGACCCGTCGGCCTGAGCCGAGATTGGACGCATGCCCTCCACAGCCGGCTATTCCGGCACGCCGCTCGCGCGCAAGCTCGGAGTGAATGACGAGACCACCATCGTCAGCATCAACGCGCCGAAGAATTATCTCTCGCTGCTCGAGCCGCTGCCGCCGGGAGCACGCATCAGCATGCGGGCGTCGAAGCACCCGGCGTTCGTGCATGTGTTCGCGACGACACGCGCCGAGTTGGCGAAGCATCTGAAATCGCTGCGTGCCGCGTTGACGCAGAATGGCGTGGTCTGGGTCTCCTGGCCGAAGAAATCAGCGAAGGTGCCGACCGAGATCACTGAAGACACAATCCGTGCAGTAGCGCTTCCACTGGGCTTCGTCGACGTGAAAGTCTGTGCCGTCGATGAGACATGGTCCGGTCTCAAGCTCGTCATCCGCCGGGAACTGCGAACCCGATGAGGACACCAACATGCTGACTCGTGTGATCGCGTTCACGATGCTGGCGCTCACGGCACACGCCGACCTGGAGCAGCTCGCGAACGATTCGCTGGCGCAGATCGATGGCCGCATCGTCCTCACCGGCCTGCGCGATTCGGTGCAGGTCGTCCGCGACCGCTGGGGCGTTCCGCACATCTACGCGCGGAACATCGACGACCTCTTCTTCGCCCAGGGATTCGTGCAGGCACAGGACCGGCTCTGGCAGATGGAGATGTACCGGCGCACCTACGAGGGGACGCTCTCCGAGATGCTTGGCCCTGCGTACATACGGCACGACCGTCTCGTGCGACTTCTGGCATACCGTGGGCCATTCGACGAGCGCGAGTGGACCCACTACCATCCGGAAGGCCGGCGCATCTTCGAGGCCTTCGCCCGCGGCGTGAACGCCTTCATCGCGCAGGCCGGAGACAATCTGCCCGCGGAGTTCAAGCTCACGGGACTCCGGCCCAGGCCGTGGACCGCCGACATCGCGCTGCTGCGCACGCAGACGGCGATGCCCGTCGGCGACGCTCGCGCGGAATTGCGACTGGCGCGCGACGTCGCGCGGTTCGGCGCGGATTCCGCGAACAGGCGCGCGCGTCCCTCGCCATTTCGTCCGCTCGTCGTGCCGGATGGCGTCGACTACTCGATCATCACCGACGACGTGATCTCGGCGCTCGCGCAGGTGCACGGCGGCGTCGTGCGTCCCGAGCTGCTGCCGGAATACAAGGCGATCGCCGATTCACCGAGCGTGAACCGTGGGGTCCAGGAGAACTCGCCAGGGAGCAACAACTGGGTGGTGGCGGGCCGGCATTCGGCCAACGGACACGTGATCGTTGCCAACGACCCGCATCGCAACGTCGCCAACCCGTCGATCCGCTACATCGTGCACTTGAATGCACCGGGATGGAACGTCATCGGCGCGACGGAACCCGTGCTTCCCGGCGTCATGATCGGTCACACCGGCCGGATCGCGTGGGGACTCACGATCGTCGGGACCGACCAGTCTGACGTCTACATCGAGGAGGTCAATCCGTCGAGCCGCAATGCAGTGCGGTTTCGCGGGGCCTGGGAACCGATGCGCATCGAGGTCGACACGATTCGGGTGAAGGACGCGCCACCGGTCATCGTGACGCACAAGTTCACGCGACACGGGCCTGTGTTCTACGAGGACACCCTTCGTCACAAGGCGTTCGCGATGCGCTCGACGATGCACATGCCCGGAAGCGCGGGATATGTCAGCGCACTGCGGTATCACGCGCTCGGCGACTGCATGCAGTTTCTCGACGAGCTGCGTTACTTCTTCGCTCCGACCGAGAACATGGTCTGCGGAGACGCCAAGGGAAACATCGCCTGGCAAGCGTCCTCGGCGGCGCCGAAGCGGCCCAACTGGCACGGTCGCCTCCCGGTTCCAGGCACCGGCGAATACGAGTGGGATGGTTTGCGGAACGATCTGCCACGCGAGCTCAATCCTTCGCGCGGATGGATCGCCACGGCGAATCACGACATTCATCCGCCGACCTACGATCCGCCGCTCTTCTTCAAGAACACACCACAGGACTCGCGTTATCGGCGGATCGCGAGCGTGTTGTCGAGTGGAAGGAAGTTCACGATGAACGATCACATGGCGCTGCAGCACGACGCGTACAGCGCCGCGGGTGACACGTCGCGCGCGTTCGACGTTGCTCCCTTGACCGACCCGCTGCTCGAGACGCTGCGTCAGGAACTGAACGCGTGGGACGGGCAGCATCGGCGGGACAGCCGGCCGGCAGCCGTCTGGCGTTTCGCGAGACCGGTGCTCGACGCCGTTGGGATCGAGAACGCACTTCGCGCCGCCGTGGACTCATTGCGCCGCCGACTGGGCGGCGACCCGGCGCAGTGGCGGTGGGGACGCTTGAATCGCAGTGAGTTCCCGCACGCGCTCGTTCGGGCGTACGACATCCCCGGGGTGGAGCGACCGGGGGGCTCCGGATTCGTCGCCGCCGTTGGCGCGACATATCGCCAGATCATCGACATCACCGCGCCGGATTCATCCGTGGCGACGAATGCGCCCGGACAGTCGGGACAGCCGGGGAGTCCATTCTACAGCAACCTCGCGGAGATGTACGGGCGCGGCGAGTACTTCCCTCTCGCGTACTCGCGCGGCGCCGTCGAACGGTTCGCTGCTCACCGCCTCACGCTGACACCTCGGTCCTGAAAGTACATTACAGGCCCGCTGCTCATTCCATTGTGACTCTTCCGGCCTCGTCCACTCCCGCGACTCCCGCGACTCCCGCAACTCCCGCCCCGGCTGCCGCTTCGCCGCCGGCGGGCGAGAAGCGCCGCTTCGATCGGTCGATCATCGAAGGGCCGCTGAAGCCGGCCGTATGGCGACTCGCGTGGCCGGCGATGCTCACGAACATCATCGGCGGTCTCCAGGGAATCATCGATCACGCGATGGTCGGCCATTACGTCGGCTTCAACGCCAACGCCGGCATCGGAGTGGCGACGCAGATCTGGATCGTCGTCATCGTGTTCATGATGTCGGTGTTCACCGGGATGAGCGTGCTCGTCTCGCGATTCGTGGGCGCGGGCAACGAGGAGATGGCCGATCGCGCGGTGTACCAGGCGTTTCTCGTCTCCACAGGGATGTCGTTCTTCATCATGGCGCCGCTGGGCTACTTCCTCGCCCCGACGCTGCTCGACTTCGTGAACGCCGCGCCTGCCGTGCAGGCTGAAGCGCTTCCTTACATGCGCATCATGTTCGTCTTCGGCGCGGGGATGATGGTGTTCTTCATGCTCGGCGGCGCGCTGCGATCCGCGGGCGACGCGCGCACTCCGATGATCCTCGGTATCGCGATGACGGCGCTCAACATCAGCTTCAACGTCGTGCTGATCGGCGGTCTCGGACCGATCCCGGCGATGGGAACCGCCGGCGCTGCATGGGGGACCATCCTCGCGGCGACGATCGTGGGTCTGTATTCGCTCTGGAAGCTCTGGAGGGGCGGCTGGGTGATTCGCTTCCCGCACAAGCACGGTCTCGGAATCGACTGGGGCATCATCAGATCGCTGTTCCGTTTCGGACTGCCGACCGGCATTCAAGGGATCGCGATGAACGTCGGTGGCGTGCTCCTCCTGTCGTTCATCGGATCGCTCGCGTCGAGCGCCCCGGCGCAGGCAGCGTTCGCCGTTTCGTACACCCAGCTCTTCTCGCTCATCACGTGGACTTCGGTCGGACTGATGGGCGCTGCTGCCGCCATCGCTGGACAGAACCTCGGCGCCAAGAAGCCCGAACGAGCCGACGCGGCCGTGCACGTCGCCGCGCGCTTTGCCGTGGCAGGCGCTGCGATCATCGGCGCCTTCTTTCTGTTCGCCCCGCGTCAGCTGCTCGCGATGTTCGGTCTGGATGAGCCGGTGGTGGTCGACATCGGCGTCACCCTGCTGCGCGTCCTGAGCCTGTCAGGACTCTTCATTGCCGTCGCGCTCACCTACACCGGTGGACTGCAGGGCACGGGCGACACCAAGAGCCCGCTCTACATCTCGATCGTATCGCAGATCATCGTGCCGCTCGGCATCTGCTTCGTCGTGCGGCAGGTCAGCACGCTCGACCCGATCGACATCTGGCTTGCGATCCTCACGGGACACGCCACGCGCTGTGTGCTCAGCGTGATCCGGTTCAACCAGGGTCAGTGGCGCTCGATCGAGATTGCCTGACTTTCATTCAGGTCGCCGCAGGGTAATGACAGTGACTTCAGGTAAAGCGCCTATCCTGAACGGGATGCCCCAGAAGTTCGTGCCGGGACTGATGTACAGCAGCGCCCCGTCGCGCGAGTACGTCCCCATCGCGTAGTCGAGAAAGACGGTCGCCAGGCTCCAGTTGCGCGACGGAATCGAAAACTGGCCATGATGCGTGTGTCCGCTGAGCACGACGTCGGCGCCACGCGCGGACAACGCCGGAAAGAGCGCGGGGTTGTGGGCCAGCACCAGGCAGAACGCCTCCGTCGGCACGCCTTGCATGGTTCGCTCGACATCCGGTCCCCCCGCTTCGGTGCGCTTCTGTCCGGCGGCAGGATCGCCGGTGCCGGCCAGGTAGAAGACCTCGCCGTCGTGCGCGATGCGAACGGATTCGTTCACGAGGACCCCGATCCCGATGGCCTCCAGCCGATGCCGCACTTCGGGCCATCCGGCGTAAATGTCGTGATTACCGGGAATGGCGTAGACGCCGAGCGGCGCTGTCAGGTTACCGAACGCCGACGCGAATGCATCGACGTCGGCGGGATGATCATCCACCTGGTCGCCGGTGTAGGCGATGATGTGCGCCGCCGCACGACGCGTCGCTTCGGCGATGCGCTCGAGCTGGGTGCGTGACGTGTGCGGGCCGACGTGCAGATCGGAGAGCTGCACGATGCGCAGCCCGTCGAGTCGCGCGGGAAGTCGGGGATGCGCGAGCTCGATCGTTCGGGTCACCAGACGCCGCGAACCAACATAACCCCAGATTCCGACGACGACGAGCGCAGCCGCGCCCGTGATGGTCGTCCATCGCCCAGCCGCCATACCGGCGCCGAATGGAAGCGCCACGACAAATGCGATGGTGGCCAGCAGTGCCAGCGCCAGCATCAGCAGTTGCGTGTACCAGAACGGTCGGAACATCCAGAGCCGCGTCGCCGCCGACGGATAGCGCTTCGTCGTGAAGTTCCGCACCAGGACAAAGACGGGGAGGACGCTCAACGCCCAGAACGCGACGACCGTGGTCCAGCGGCCCGGCACCACCGGCGCGACGTGCAACGCGACGAGCAGCCACGACACCGCGGTGATGAGGAGAACCGTTACGAGAGGGGCGAGAAAACGCACGCACTAAGGTAAAACGCGTGCGTATGACGCTCCCCCCCCCGGTTATCCCTCAAATG
>JBOHTL010000182.1:0-3524 GCA_050733735.1 Gemmatimonadaceae bacterium | reverse complement strand
TACGCCGCTCAGGCCGGAGAGGCCCCCGCTGTTGTCGTTTGCCATGGCTATCTCACCGTATCGGGCCGCGCGGATGTTTCCGCCGCGACGGACACCAGCGTTCCATCACCGATTTCCGGCGACGGGTTGAGCAGCACGCGGTCGCCGTTCTGCACTCCCGCCACGACGGCGACGAGCCCACTGGCTTCGTCCCGCTCGCCCAGCGTCACCTGGTGACGCGAGACGCGGTTCCCGGTGAGCACGAAGACGACGGCATTGTTCCCGGAACGCGCGCTGATCGCAGCTTCAGGAATGACGACGGCCTGCTGTGTCGCGCCGGTCTCGATCCGGCCGCGCGCGTACTGGCCTCCAACGATGCGATGTCCCGGGTTGGCGAGCCGAACATATACGCCCACCTGCCGCGTCCCCGGGTCCGCCGTCGGATCCACCCGCGCGACACGTCCGCGGAACACCTGATTGGGAAACGCGTCGAGCGTGAAGGTGACCGGCTGCCCCGGCCGGACGCGGGCGGCGTCCTGCACGCCCACGCGACCCGCGAGCTCGAGCTCCGTGGCGTTGACGATCGTGAAGAGCGCCGTGCCCGGACTCACCGCCTCCCCGCCGCTGACGAATCGCGCGCTCACCACGCCGTTGATCGGCGCGGTGATCGTGGCACGTGCCGCGCTTTCCGACGCCGCGGCAGCCGCGGCCCGCGCGGCCTCGTAGCTCGCCTGCGCCGACTGATACTCGATCGCGGAAATGGCGCCCGCGTCGTACAGCCGCTTCGACGCCTCGAGCCGCTGCCGCGCCAGGGCTTCCTGCGCCCGCGCCGCTGCCGCCTGGCTCCGCACTCCCGCGGCCTCGATCACGGCGAGCACATTGCCGCGCCGCACGGTCGAGCCCCGGTCGACGCGCACCCCCTGCACCGTTCCCGGAATCTGGGCGCGCAGCTGAACGACCTCCGCCGGATCGAGATTGCCGGAGACATGAATCGCCGAACTGATCGCGCGCGTCGTCGCGGTCGCGAGATCCTGGGGACCGAGCACCACCGGCGCCGCGACCGCGGTGCCGGCCGCGCTGTCGCGCGACGGCTGCGCGTCGTCGTCACCGCCACCACACGCCAGAAGCAGCGCCGCAACCAGAGGAGGAAGAACGGATTTCATCGAAGGAGTCATGGAGACATGGGCGCGCCGGCGGCGCGCGCGAGGTTCGCGTGGGCGATATGGAAGTCGGCAACCGCCTGCGCGAGGTTGGTGCGCGCCTGCAGCAACGACAGTCTGGCTTCGGACACTTCGAGCTGGGTGGCGAGCCCCTGCTCGTACCGCAGCACGGTCAGGTCGTAGACGCGCTGCGCCTGCTGCACCGTGAGCTCGCGCGCGGCGATGGAGGCTCTCGCGCGCTCGCGCTCGCCGAGCGCGCGCTGATACGATAGCTGGACCGATTCCCGGAGCTGAGCGAGACGCAGTCGTTCCTGATCGGCGGCGACCTGCGCCTGCGCCACTTCCGCACGCGTGCGTCCGCCATGAAAGATGGGAATCGAGACCGTGATTCCCGCGTTCACGTCGTTCCTCCATTCTTCGCTGAAGCGGAAAGGATTCGACGGAAAGATCTGGCGGCCGGCGTTCACCGTCAGGTTCACGCTCGGTAGATAGCCGGAGCGAGCCAGGCGCACCTGCGCTTCGCGGATCGCGACCTGCCGCTCCTGCGCGGCGATGGCCGCCCGCCGGGAGAGAATGTCCGTCGCGGACAGAGCGGAATCCACCGCGGCCAGGTTCTGCGGCACGTCGAGCGTCGTCGTCAGGGCGATCGCCTGGTCGAGCGGGACGTCGATGAGGCGCTTGAGATCCAGCGTCGCGACCTCGGCCGCGTTCGTCGCCTCGATGAGCTGCGGCTGCAGGTTCGCCACCGAGACCTGCGCGCGCAGCACGTCCAGCTCGGAGCCCGTGCCCGCCTCATGCCGCAGCCGTTCCGAACGGAGGAACCGCTGCGCCTGATCGAGCGCCGCCTGCGAGATGCCGACGAGCTCCTGCGCGAGACGGGCGCGGTAGTACGCCGAACGGACCTGGAGCTCGATGTCCGCGGTCTGTTCCTGAAGATTGAGACGCGCGGCGTCGAGGAACTCACGCGCGATGCGAAGACCGGCGCCGACACGGCCGCCCGCGTACAGCGGCTGCGAGCCGGTGACCACCGCGGTGTAGGAATTCTCCTGGCCGAAGGGCAGATCGCCGAACAGCGATCCCAACCCGCCAAGCGCCGCGGTCGGCGCGCGACGTTCGAGATAGCGCACGCGTTCGGCGAGCGGCGCCGTCGTGTCGGGCTCGAACCGCAGGGAGTCGGGCAGCGTGAAGCCGCCGCCACCGCTGAAGGGGCTGGCGAAGGTGCGCGTATACGCAATGCGCGCGTCCACCTGCGGCAGCGCCGACGCACGGGCGCCACCGACCTGCGCTTCCGCGAGCCGGACCTGCGACTGGGCGAGGCGGACTTCCTGGCTGCGATTGACGGCAACGTCGATCGCCTGCTCGAGCGATACGGCGAGCGTGTCACCGCGGGCAGCGCGCGCGGAGTCTGGCGCCTGGCAGCAGGGATCCTGGGCGCGCGCCGGCGTTGCGCCGAGCGCAAGAACGGCAGGAGCCACGAGCGCGATCAGTGAACGACGTGTCTTCAACGGCGGCTCTCCAACTGGTGTCTGGACCTGAGATCCTCGAGCGCCTCGCCGAGGGCATCGAGGACATGCTCGAACGCGACGAGATGATCCTCGAGACGCTCGCGGACTTCCGCGCGCTTGATGGGCAGCCGCATCCCCGACTGGAGCAGATCCTGGAACTCGCGGATCCGTTGGACGCGCGCTTCGAGCGAGCGTTCCAGGCTCTGGGGGGTGATGCGGTAGTAGTCCTTGCGGTCGCCCGGGAGACTGACGCGTTCGATGAATCCCATCTGCTCGAGCAGCCTGGCGTCGTTGCTGACGCTCGCCTTGCTGACGCCGAGCGTGTCCGCGATGTCGTCGAGCGAGCAGGGGTCGGGTGAGATCAGCGTGAGCCCGAAGATCCGTCCGGCGATTCTGGGCAGGCCATCCTTCTGCCACAGCAGTCCTGCGCGTTCAATGAAGCTTTCGACGTCGCGATGCATGCCACAACCTAGTTGGATTTAGTTCGTTCAGTCAACAGTAAACGTTCAACCTGCTTTGGGGTCGAGTGGACGCTGCTGCGCGGGAAGCGTTCGCGTGCCTGTGATGACTGACGCACAGGTTTGATGGGGCAGAGCGACTGCAGAGGGCGAACTTGGGTCATGGACCCTGTGGAAGAACTCAAGCTGCAGCTCGCCGTCGAGCTCGTGCGGGCCATCGACGGCTGGACGCCGGGGCAACTGATCTATCGAATCACGATCGATCAGCCCCGCGTTTCAGATTTGAGAAGAGGTCGGCTCGAGCGGATCTCGCTGGCGCGTTTGATCCGCTGGCTTGCAGAGATGGGATTTGACGTAGATCTCACCGTCGAACGAGCGAACGCGGGCCGGCGATGAGCACCTGTCGCCCGCAGCGTCAGGCC
>JBOHTL010000181.1:0-3673 GCA_050733735.1 Gemmatimonadaceae bacterium | reverse complement strand
GTGCACGGTTGGGCCAAGCTCCGCCCACTGCCTAACGGGCGGTTAGGTGGACGCCTCAGCCTCTCTGTAAGCACATGCTAATGCGTGCACCCCTCCCGACTGTTGTCGCGATACTCGCGCTTGGCGTCGGCTGCGTCGGTCCGCGCGATGGAGACTTGGTCCAGGGCCCTGAAGGAGTGACCATGGCCGTCATACGCGGACCGGTCGAGTTCCAGATGGGCTCACCCGAAAGCGAGGTAGGCCGCCACCCGGCGCCGGACTCCCCCGACGAAACGCAGCACACGGCGCGGATCCCGAGGTCCTATGCGATAGCCACACACGAAGTCACGGTTGCGCAGTTCCGACGTTTTCTCGATGCGCACCCGCAAGTGAAGGCCCGGCATGCGTACGCGAACGACCCCGCGCGCATGGACCAGGTGATGAGCCAGTTCAGCCCTGAGCCGAATGGACCGCAGATCGCGGTCACCTGGTACGAAGCGGCGATGTTCTGTAACTGGCTGAGCGAACGGGAAGGCATCCCGCAATCCGAGTGGGTGTACCCACCGAAGATGGAAGACATCAGGAGCGGGATGCGAATGCCCCGGAATTACCTGCGTCGCATCGGATACCGGATGCCGACGGAAGTCGAGTGGGAATACGCGGCGCGAGCCGGAACGACGACTTCGCGCTTCTTCGGTGAGTCCGACTCGCTGCTCGGCGACTATGCGTGGTACAGCAGAAATCCCCCGAAGCGAAAGAACGATCCCGTGGATCCCAGGGACCCACAGCGGACGTCTCCGGTGGGACGACTCCGGGCAAATGCGATCGGACTGTTCGATATCTACGGCAACGTGTGGGAGTGGACGCAGAGCCGAGTGTTGCCGTACCCGACCGAAGTGACGCATGTCGACGTCGAGGAGGACGTGCGCGTCGTCACGGACTCGGTGCCGCGCGTGCGGCGGGGCGGCGGGTTTCCATATGAAGCGGCGATGATGCGGTCAGCAGCACGCGGCACCATTACCGCGTTCCCGTTCCAGCGAAGAGACAACGTCGGCTTCCGCGTCGCGCGGACGATCCGTTGAAACTCGAACGCGCGTGAGCCCGTTTACCTGATCACGCGGCTGATCGATCCGGCAGCCCGAAGCGCCTCGTCCGGCGGCGCTCGCTTCGCTTCCCCCCCGCAACCTTATATAGGCCATATAGGCCCGCGCATGCAGCACCCCCGCGAGACCTGGAAGACCTCCCTTGTCGGCGACGTTCGCTTCGCTGTCCGCTACTTCGCGCGCCACAAGGCCGCGGTGGCAATCATTGTCGCCGTTCTCGCCCTGGGAACCGGCGCCAACACGCTGATCTTCTCGATCATTCAGTCCGAGCTCATCCGCCCGGCTCCCGCGCTCACGAAGGACGATTCGCGCGTCCGCATCTGGATGCGCGAACGGGTCACTCCGACCGCGGCGTTCGAGCTGCGCAGCTTCACGCATGCTGAATACCTCGCGCTAACGAGCCGGCCGGCGGTATTCCGCGACGTCGCTGGCTGGATCGCCGAGGACGTGATCCTCCAGGCGGGGGACAGCGCAACTGCGCGTGGCGTCGGCGCACAGTTCGTTACGCCGAACTACTTCGCCACACTTGGCCTCGCGCTCGCCGCCGGACCTGGCCTCGCGCGCGACCCCGGCAACACACCCGAGATGACCGCCGTGATGGCGCATCGCGCCGCCACGGACATGTACGGGAGCGCGGCCGCCGCGGTGGGTCAGCGCATTCTCGTCAACGAAGTGCCGCTGCGCGTCGTCGGCGTCGCGCCGCCGCGCTTCCAGGGGGCGAAGAAGAACATGAACGAGCCCGCGCTGTGGCTGCCCCTCAGCGCGCGCGCGGACCTCCTCCGCATCCCGCCGCGATGGATCGATACGGAGCCCGCGCTCCTCCTTTTCGGACGAATGGCGCCGGGGATCGCCCCCGAACAGGCCAACGCGTTCCTGCAGCAGTTCGCGACGACCACGCTCGCGGACTCCGCGGCGCGCGTGGGGATGACACGCACCGCGGAAGTGCGCGGCATCAATCGCGCTCCACCGGGGGTCGATACCGCGGAGACGATCCTCGCCTTCGCCGCCATCGCGGCTGCCGGCATCCTCATCCTGCTCATTGCCTGGATGAACGTCAGCTCGCTGATGGTCGCTGCGGCCGTCGGACGCCGGCACGAGATCGCCGTGCGCCTCTCACTCGGCGCGTCGCGCGCGAGGCTGCTGCGCCAGCTCGTCACCGAGTCCACGGTGCTCGCGTTCGCGGGCGGCACGCTCGGCCTGGTGATCGCGTGGTGGATGCTGACGTACATGCAGCGCACGGAGGTCGCCGGCGTGGACGTCATGCCGGATTTCGCGACATTCGCGTTCACGCTCGGCATCGCGGTCATCACGGGAATCGTCTTCGGCCTTTCGCCGGCGCTGCACGCGACCAGGGGTCGGGTTGCGGCGGCGCTGCGCGATTCGAAAGCGGGCTCGGTGGGACGCTCGCGGCTGCAGCGGACGTTCGTCGTCGCGCAGATCATGCTGTCGCAACCGCTGCTCCTGCTGCTCGGCGCCGCGCTCGCGCTCATCATCGCGGACTACAAACCCTTGTCGCCGGAGATGAGCGAGAAGGTGATCGCCGTCGCGTTCCGGCCGTTGAAGAACGCAGCCGCGAGTCAGCGCGCGGAGGCGGTGGACGCGCTGATCCCCCGCATCGCGGAGCAACCCGGGGTGGTGAGCGCGGTGCCCGAGAGCGACGCGTTCGACGTTCGCGGCGTGATGGCGCCCCCGGCTGATCGCGTGCAGCGCGGCGTGGCGACGGACAGCCTGCCGACGGTCGTGCACCTGGAAGGGACGGCGCCAGGCTGGTTCGCGACGGTGGACGTGCCGATCATCCTCGGTCGCGACGTATCGTACGCGGACACCGCGGCTGCGGACTACCCCGTCGTGATTGGGAGTGACCTCGCCCGGTCGTTGTGGGGCGACGCGCATCCGATCGGGCGGAGGCTGGCGTCAGCGCCTTTGCCCGGACTGGAGCAGGATTCGATCATGATGACGGTGGTCGGGGTGTACGACGCCACCGTTCGTCTCCCCGGCATGCGCTGGGGCGGGAACGCGACGCGCACGAACGTGAATGACCGTGTATACACGGCGCGCGGGAGACATTGGCGGCACGACCGCGTGCTCGTGCGCACGCGTGCGTCCGCGGCGCCGTTCATCCCGGAGCTGCAGCAGTTCCTGCGCAACACGGCGTCATCGCTGCCGGTGACCTGGATGCGCACCCTTGCCCAGAGCGACGAGATGCTCTATCGAGACACGCTCAAGGCGTCGGCAATCGCGGGCGCCGGCGGCGCGCTCGCCCTGCTGCTCGCGTCGCTCGGTTTGTACGGTGTGGTGTCGCTCGCGGTGCAGCAGCGGACGCGCGAGATTGGCGTCCGGATCGCGGTGGGCGCGCGCCCCGGTCAGGTGGCGCGGATGTTCCTGGCGTCGGGGGTGAAGACAGGGACGGTAGCGCTCGCGCTGGGGCTGCCGCTGAGCATGGCGGCGCTGCGGGTGGGGATGTCGCAGGGGCTGATCATCGCGCCAGGAGTGAACGTGTGGGCGATCGGGGCCGTCATCGCGATGATTCTCCTCGCGATGGCGGCTGCCGCGACGTGGGTTCCCGCGCGGAGGGCCGCGCGCGTGGATCC
>JBOHTL010000180.1:0-6086 GCA_050733735.1 Gemmatimonadaceae bacterium | reverse complement strand
GCGGCCGCGTCGCTCGAGGCGGCCGAACAATCGCTGCAATCCGCGGCGCGTGACCGAGACGCCGAGGTGGTCCGCGGCGGCGTCCTCGAGATGATGCCCTTCGTCGATGACCAGCCGCGAGTACGCCGGCAGGACCGCGGATTCCCCCCAGTTGTTCGACACACGGCGCACCGCGATGTCCGACAGCAGGAGGTGGTGGTTCACGACGATGACATCGGCGTCCGCGGCGATGCGTCGCGCCCGGAACACGAAACACTTTTCGAAGTGCGGGCACTTGAAGCGCTGGCAGAGATCCGGTTCCGCCGCGACTTCGTCCCAGATCTCGGAACGCGGCTGCGTCGGGAGATCGCTGAGGGATCCGTCTTTCGTCTTCGACGCCCATGCCGAGATCTTCGCGACTTCGTCGCGCATGCTGTCGTCGAACAGCGTGCCTTCCGCGGATTCCGCGTGCTGCAGCCGCAGCAGACAGACGTAGTTGCGCCACCCCTTCAACAGCGCAAAGCGAACGTCCTGGTCGTCGAGCGCTTCCCGCAGAAAAGGCAGGTCCTTGCCGACGAGCTGCTCCTGCAGGTTGATCGTGTTGGTGGACACGATCGTGCGCTCCTTGTTGCGCGCGCTCCAGCGCAGCGCGGGCACGAGATAGCCGAGCGACTTGCCGACGCCGGTGCCCGCCTCGAGCAGCCCGATGCCGCCGGTGTTGTAGAGCTGCGCGATGCGCGCCGCCATGGCGCGCTGGCTCGGCCGGTCCTCATAACGGGGATGCACCCGCGCGATGGCGCCCTCCTCGCCGAGGTCGCGCTCGATCTCCTGCTTGTCGAGTCGCTGCTCGGGTTCGGTCTCGGGAACTTCGACGACGACGTACAGCGCTTCCGCGTCATTGTCGACGATGCCGAACCCGAGCCCGTCGTCGTACATGCGCGCCGCCACCGCCATGTCCGCCTTGGACGGCTCCAGCACGCCCGAAGGATGGTTGTGGATCAGCATCTCGCCGCGATTGGCGAAGCCCGAGAGCGCGAGGACGCTCTCCACGTCGCCGCGCGAGACGACGCGGGCGGTCACCACCAGCTTTTCTTCATCCAGCCCGCAGGCGAAACAGACCTCACGACCGCCGGCCAGCCGAATGGCGGCGCGGATGGCGGCGGCAGCTTTGGGGTGAAGGCGGGATGTGGTGGGAAGCGTCGAAGCCACATCTCAAACTAACGGCGGGAACAGGACCTCGCCTTCACGTCTTCAGTGGCTTCTTCTTCGCCGCGGGGAACAGGACGTTGTTCAGGATCAGCCGGTACCCCGGCGAGCTCTTATGCAGCGACAGATCCGTCGGGGGACTTCCGATCCCGTGCTGTGCGTCCTCGGGATCGTGCCCGCCGTAGTACGTCCACGTCCCCTTGCCGTAGTCGCCGTGAATGTACTTGACCCACGGCGCTCCCTCCTCGAACGCGAGCACGACGACGCCCGGCTTCAGCGTCGCCTTGGTGAAGCTGGTCGTCACGCCATAGAAATCCGGAATCACTGAACGCTGGTTCTGCACGAGCATCGCCGCGACGGGATCGAACTTCGCCGAGAAGTTGAAGAGCGTGAAGGCCCCGAGCGGCTGGCGGCGGCCCGCGACGTTCACCTGGTGGCCGTCGATGTTGCTCATCGCGTTGGCGTAGGGGCTCAGTTCCAGCTGCGCATTCTGGAACGCCATCGCGCGCCTCCAGTCCAGCTTCGCGTCGGCGGTCTCGTCGGCGGGAGTGTTGTCGGCGAAGGGCCCGGCGATGTCGACGTTGTGCCCAGCGATCGCCAGCTCGAGCGTTTCGGTGGCGCCGCACATGGCGAACAGCATTCCGCCGCGCTCCACGAACTGCCGGATCTGCTCGGCGATCGCTTTCTTCAGCGCCGGCGTGTGCGGGTAGCCGAGCCTGCGAGCGGTCGCCGCGTTCTTCTGCATGAGATCGATGAACCACGGAGTGTCGCGGTACGCGAGATGGAACTTGTTCAGCTGCCCCGTGAAGTCCTCGTGGTGCAGGTGCAGCCAGTCGTACTTGCTCAGGTCCCCGCGATGCACTTCCTCGTCGTAGATCGGCACGTAGTCGATGCCCGCATACTTGAGCGCCAGCGTCACCGCGTCGTCCCAGGGTGGCGCGTCGGGCGGAGTGTACACCGCGATCTTGGGCGCCTTCTCGAGCGGGACGGCGTCCATGTTGGCGCTGGCGATCTCGGCGCGGATGTTCGCGAGTCCGCCGGGGTCGAGCCCTTCGACCGAGATGCCGTCGAGCGCCGCGCGACGACGCAGCTCCGGCGTGTCGGGAAGCAGGAATGCGCCGCCACGATAGTTCAGCAGCCACTCCGCCTTCATACCCGCCTTGATGGCGTTGTACGTGAGCCCGTACGCTTTCAGGTGATTCGTCTGCGCATCGTCCATCGGCACAATGAGATGCTGCGCCTGTAGACTCGTTGTCGCCAAAGCCATCAAACCGACCAACGGCCAAACCGTCACACGGTCAAACGGCCAAACGGCCAACCAGTTTCTCTTCATGGAATCGTATTCCTGACCTGCTCCAGATCCCGTCGCGCCTGTGGCACCAGCGCGCTGTTCGGATAGGTGAGGATCATGTGTTCGAGTCGCTGGGCCGCGCCGCTGCGATCTCCGCGACGACGCAGCGCGCGCGCCCACTCGAGCTCCGCTGCCGGCGCTTCCGCGCTCACCGCGTACTCCTCGACGACGCGACGCCAGAGCGGAATCGCGTTCTCCTCGTCGCGAATCGCGGCGCGCAGCTGGCCCGCGGTGTACAGCAGCAGCGACGCCACGTCGGAGAGACGCTCGGCGGTCGTCACCATCGCCGTCGCCGCGCCCGCCGTGTCACCGCGCGCCAGCTTCAGAAACGCCTGGCCGATGTCCGCTGCGCTGTCCTGTTGCACGCGCGCGACGAGTCCGAGCGCCAGCGCCAGCTCGGGAGACGCGTCGCCGCCCGACCGCAGCAGCTTCCGCGCGGTCTTGATGTCACCGGCGTAGAGCGCCAGCCAGCCGGCGGCGTCGCTCGAGTCGGCGTCGGGACCCGCGACCGTCAGCGCGCCGCGGGCGCGCGTCATGTCGCCGATGCGCACCCAGCCGAATGCGATCGATCGCGCCAGCTGCGCGCGGCTCGTCGGCGTCAACCAGCGCTCGTAGGATTCGACGAGCCGCTCGGCGCTCGCCGGACGCCCCAGCGCGGCCAGCGCGCGCACGTGGACCGGCAGCAGCGACCGCGCCACACGCGCCGAGTCCATACCGCCGCTCGTGAGGGGCGCGAGCGCGAGGGCGCCACCGGGATCGCCGCTGTTGAGCGCTGCTACCGAAGCCCGCAGCGCGATCTCCGACGTGTGGCGCCATGTCAGCACGTTGGAGAGCGCTTCGCGCGCGTGCGTCCAGCGTTCCTCGGCTTCTGCGCGCTGCGCGAAGTCGAGCCATGCCGCCGCGGCGGCGCTGTCGGGCGGCAAGTCACGCAGCGCCATCCATCCATTGCCCGGCGTTCCCCACTGTGCTTCGAGCGTGGCAAGCGCCCGGCGCGCGGCCACGAGCACCGGCGGCGCGAAGAAGCGCGCCCGAATGGAGTCGCGCGCGGCCGTGGGCGCGGGGGTGAGCGCGTACGCGGCCGCCTGCTCGAGATACGGCGCGTTCGCCAGCGCCAGACGCCAGGCGGCCGCGGACAACTCCCATTGGCCCATCGCGGCGTGTGTCTGCGCGATCTCGAGCTGGAGGTCGCCGGTGCCGCCGAGCTCTCGTCGCGCGCGGAGAAGGATGGAGTCGGCGCGACGGGCCTGGCCGTTCTGCAGCAGGAGGCGCGCGTACTCGCGGAAGGGCGCCGCATTGCGCGGATCGTCGCGCACCCAGCGCTCGAATGCCTCCGCCATCTCGTTGCGACGTCCCAGCGATTGCAGGGACCGCAGCAGCACCGAGCGGTACACGGCTTCCTTCGGATTGGCGCGAATCAGCGTATCGAGCGGCGCGAGCAGCGAATCCGTCATCTGCAGCTCGTGATACGCGCGCTCGAGGCCGAGCAGCGCGCTGACGCCGCTGGGGCCCTTCAACGCCTGACGGAACAGCACGGCGGCCTCGCGATACTTCCCTTCGCCCTCGAGATCGAGCGCGCGATAGAACGCCGTGCTATCCGTGGACGCTGAAGACGACTGCCCGCGCGCGGCGGGGATTGCGACGAGGAGCAAGAGGGCGCGGAGCGCCCACGTCCCACCTTTCACCTACGGTTTCTCCGCGTTGATTCTCTTGAAGTACTCGAGAATCGCGCGACGCTCGTCCGCGGACAGTCCGCGCAGGTCGTTCCAGGTGGGTTCGCGGAAACGCGTCGCCTCCCGGCCACGAGCGGCATCGGCGCCAGGATCGAAGCGGGCATCGCCGGTCGCGGCCTTCGCTTCACGTTTGTCGGTATCCTCGCGCTCTTCCTTCTCGAGCGACCGGCCCGCGTCGAGCAGGCGACGGAAGAGCTGCTGCTGCCGCGCGACCGTGGCCGCATCGACGCGCGTCTGCTCGAGCGCCTCGGCGAGCTGCCGCGCTTCTTTCGCGAGCTCACCCGCACGGTCACCGCCGGCGGCGTCGCTGAGCTCCTCGAGCTGGTTGGCGATGCCCCGCTGCTGGCGGGCGAGCGCGCGCGCCGTGGCCTGCGCCTCCTGGCTCATCTGGCCCTGACCGGGCAGCGGCAGCAGTCCCTGCGCCTGGGCGTTGATCGAACCCTGACGCTGCGCCATCTCCTGCAGCTGCTGCAGCATTTCCGCGAAGCCCGTCGCCGACGACGCCGTGTTCACGCGCTCGCGATCGCGCGCCAGCGCGGCCGCCGCCTTGTTCAGCGCTTCCGCCGCCTCGCCCAGCGAGCTGGCTGACTGGCTGCCGCCGCGCGGCTCCGAAAGCTGCTGCGTGGCCTCGGACACCTTCTGCTTCGCTTCGTTCATGGCGCGCTGTGCGCGGCCCGAGAGGAGCGACGACTTCTGCCCTTCCTTCTGCAGACGCTCGCCGGTCTGATCGACTCCCTGCTTCACCGCGCTCTGCTGCCCGCGCAGATCCTGGCTCTGCTGGCCGTCGCGTCCCGCCTGCCGAGCCTTTTCCTCGAGCGATGATTCCTCGCGCGCCATCTGAAGGAGCTCCTGAATCGAGCGATCCAGCGCGTCGGTGAGCTCCTTCTTCCATTCGCCCACCTGCTGGTCGCGGGCCTCCTGGAGATCCTGCGCCGCCTGCTGCATCCTGTCCGAGGCCGCGTCGGGATCCTGCTGTCGCATCTTTTGTTCAGATGCGTCGGCATTGCGCTGCGCGGACTGCGCCTTGTTCGCCGCCGCGTCGGCCTTCTCCTTCGAGAGACGCTGCTCCAGCTGGTCGACGTCCTTGGACAGGCGTTCGGAGCGATTCGCGAGATCGTCTCCGCTCTGCCGGCGCTCCTGCGCATCCATGTTGCGGCCGGAATCCGCCAGCTGCTGCTGCTTGTCCGCGATCTCCTGCGCTTCGTCCTTGAGCGTCTCCATCGCGCCCTCGAGCGCCGCGCGCTTCAACATTTCAGCGCTCTTCTCCAGCTGCTCGCGCAGCCGCTTCTGCATCTCCGCGAGATCGCGCAGCGCGTTGCGGGCCCGGTCACCCTGCAGATCCTTCGCGGCGTTCTCGAGCTTCTGCATCTGCTCCATCAGCTCGGGCGTGAGCGCGTCGCGCAGCAGGTCCTGCGCCTCGCGCAGCTGCCGCGCGAGGCTGCTGTCGAGCGCGTTGGCCTGCGCGAGCTGCTCCTCGAGCGCCTTCGCCGCGTCGCGCAGCTTGTCCACGTTCTCCGCGAGCTCCCGCTGCTCCTGCGCCAGCGCGCGGGCGCGCTCGGCGGACTCGAAGCTCATCTCGCGTTCGCGCTGGTCGTTCTGGCGAGCCGCTTCCGCGCCCTTCGCCCCCGTGGTGCTCTGGTTGCGCGCGCCTCGTTCGCGCGAGGCTTCGTCGGTGCGCTGCTCCAGCGAGCGCTGCGCCTGCGCCGCGCGGCGCGCCAGGTTGGCGGTGGAATCCGCCGCGTCGCGCGCCAGCGAGCGACGCTCTTCCATGGTCGGCACGCGCAGGATGATCTCGCGGCTCGCGCCGCGCTGGTTCCACG
>JBOHTL010000179.1:0-3846 GCA_050733735.1 Gemmatimonadaceae bacterium | reverse complement strand
AGCGTACGTTGTATCATGCGCGCTGACTCCTCACGGGTTACCTGCCATGCCAGTGACGGCGCGCCTGTCAAAACTCTTCTACGAGCGGTTCGGGGAACACATCGCCAACGAGCTCGTGGACTGGTTTAACGCGGTGGATTCCACGTATCGCAATGACCTCCGTGACCTGAACGAGCGGAACTTCGCGCGTTTCGACGCGAAGCTCGAGCAGCGCCTCGCGGAGCTTCGGGGCGAGCTGCGATCGGAGATCGCGTCACTTCGCGGTGAGATGCGATCCGAGATCGCGTCACTTCGCGGCGAGATGCGATCCGAGATCGCGGGAGTTCGCGGCGACACGCGGTCCGAGATGCAAGCACTCAAGACCGACCTGATCAAGTGGATGTTCGGTTTCTGGGCCGTATCACTCCTGAGCACCGTGGGAGCGCTTGTGACGCTCGCGCGGCTCCTGCCCTGACGCCGCCTTCACCGCGCCTTAAGCAGCGGGGCGGCATGCGTAGGTGCCCTCAGCGAAATCTTATTGGTTCGTCGCGGAATATCGGGAATGGGATTCCGGCGCCTTCAACTGGCGGTGTTCCCTGTCCATACCTACAGATGGATTTCGGATGCGGCGGGAACAACGGGTCACGGCGGATAACGTCGTAACCCCGACGTGCTTGTGAACGGCGGAACAACGACTGGCCTTGTCTCGCATTTCTCAACTCAGTCGCAGCTCACGCACTACTCCGGTCCTACTCCACCCGGATCGCCTCGACCGGATCGACCGCCGACGCCTTCCTCGCCGGCAGGTAGCTCGCCAACAGCGCCACGCCGAGCATCACCACTGCCACCGCGGCAAACACGAACGGGTCGCGCGCCGTGACCTCGAAGAGCAGGCTCTCCATCCAGCGCGCGGAGAACGCCGCGACCACGAGGCCGATGGCAACTCCGATCAGCGCGACGCGTCCGGCCTGCGTGACGACCATCCGCCTCACGTCCGCCGCTCGAGCGCCGAGCGCCATCCGGATTCCAATCTCCCGCGTGCGTCGTGAGACGACGTACGAGATCGTTCCGTAGATCCCCACCGCGCCAAGGATCAGCGCGAGCGCGGCGGCGATGAACAGCGTCAGCATGGTGAAGGTGAGGCGCGCCATCGACCGGTCCGCCAGCGCCTCCATGGTGAAGACGCGATACATGGGTGCGCCCGGCGAGATCTCCTGTATGAGCGCGCGAATCTCGGGTGCGAGCTGCTCCGCCCGCGGCGACTTCACGACGTAAGCGGGAGTGCCCACTCCCCACGAGCGCGCCGTCGGGCCAACGAGCGGCAGGTACACGAGCGGCTCGGGAGTCTGCTGGCGGAAGTCTTCCAGGATGACGTCTTCGACGACGCCGCCTACCGTGATCCACGGGAACGAGTCGGAGGCACCAGCCGGACGCAGCGTCTGGCCGATGGCATTCTCTCCCGGCCACAGAAGCTCGGCGGCGGATCGGCTGACGATCGCGGTCACGTCGGTCGTGGGTTCCACGCGACGCGTGAAGGTCTGCCCCATGAGGAAGCGGATACCCATCGTCCGGAAATAGTCGCCGTCGGCGAACGTGATGCCGACGCGCGGTGCGTTGCCCGGTGGGCCGCTGTAGCCCGCCGTCGCCACACGCGCATCGCCGGCGCCTTCGTCGAGCGGCAGCGTGTTCACGAGCCCCACGGACTCGACGCCGGGAAGAGCGGCGAGGCGGTCCATGAACGTGTAATGGAATCGTGCGAGCGAGGGGGCGTCGTTCAGTCCCTGCCTCCTGGCATCCGGCGCCATCTGAAACGTGAAGATGTTCTCGGTGTCGTAGCCCGGATCCACATTGCGCAGAGCCCGGAAGCTCTGGAGCAGCAGCCCCGAACCGACGAGCAGGACCACCGCCGCCGCCGTCTGGATGACGACGAGCGCGTTGCGGGTCAGCGGGCTCCCGGTTGCGCCCGTGCGCTGCGAGCTCCGCAGCGCGTTCGCCACGTCCGGGCTCGAGAACCTGAGCGCCGGCAGGATCCCGGCAACCAGCGCCGCCGCGGTCACGAGCAGCGCTGTGAACAGCAGCGCGCCACCGTCGATCGCTACGTCGCCGATCCGCGGAATGCTGTCGGGCGCCGTCCGCACGACGAGCGGCACGCCGGCCCAGGCGAGAGCGACACCAGTTGCCCCTCCCAGCGCCGCCAGGATCAGCGCTTCTGACAGGAGCGACCGAATGAGCCGGCCGCGGCCCGCACCGAGCGCCAGCCGGACAGAAAGCTCGCGCTCGCGCGCCTCCGCCCTCACGATGAGCAGGTTGGCGACGTTGGCGCAGGCGATGAGCAGGACGATTCCCATGGTCCCGAGGAGGATCCAGAGGGGTGTGGCGAAGTCGCCGACCAGGTGCTCCTCCAGCGACCGCACGACCGGCCGGTATTTCTCCAGGATGCGCGCATACGTGGGGGGTCCGCCCGATTGCTCGAGAATGCGCGGAGTCAGCGCCGCGAGCTCGGCGGCGAGCGACTCGTGAGTGGCGCCCGGCGCCAGCCGCCCGACCAGCGGGAGATTAAAATTTCCCGGGCGAACTGGCGGCGTGATCAGATCGTGGACCCAGAGCGAGGTCTCTTCGGCGGGAAACTTGATCGTCGGCGGCAGCACACCCACGATCGTTCGGAATTCTCCCGACACCTCGATTGTCTTTCCTACGATCGCGGGATCGCGCCCGAACCAGTCGTTCCACAGCCAGTGACTGAGGACCACGACGCGTCCCTCCTCGTCTTCCATGGTGGGCAGCCGGCCGACCAGTGGCGTCACCCCCAGCGTCGAGAAGAGCGACGGCGGCGCAGGGGAGATGAAGAGCCGTTCCGCCTTTTCGCCCGAACGTACCGTCGTCTGCGCATTGCCCGCGAAGGCGAGGTCCTCGAGGGCGCGGGCGTTCTCTTTGTAGGAGAGATAGAACTCCGGCCCCAGGCCGAACTCCTCCCCCAGGTCCGTGCCGGGCGCCGTCCCCCTGACGACCACCAGCTCGTCCGGTTCCGGGAAGGAGAGCGGATCGAGGAGCACCGTTTTTACGACGCTGAAGATCGCGGTGTTCGCCCCGATGGCCAGGGCCAGCGTCAACGCGGCGATGATCGTGAACGATGGTGTCCGACGCAGGCTCCGCGCGGCATGAATCAGGTCCCTCGTCCAGCCCTCGAGCATGTCCCCTCCGAAGTTCGCCGCCGCTCTCCGCCGTCGTGCCGAACCTACGCGCGGGAGGACAGGAAGTTTCGATCGCCTCTGGTCTGGACGGTGGGGCCCGCGGCATGCACCTTTGAAGTAGCAGTTCCCTCCTTCGCTTTCCGCCGCCGCAGTATGAGTCGCGCGCTTGCACTCGTCGATTCGTCCGACGAGTCACGCAGTCACGAACATTTTCCAGATGCGTCGCCCCTGCTCGAGACCAAGCTCTATGTCCCGAGCTCACTCGCGGGCCTCGTTGCACGCCCACGGCTCACCGAGGCGCTTCGTCAGGGCGTTGCACAGCGACTCACAGTCGTCGTCGCCCCCGCCGGATTCGGCAAGACGACACTGCTCGCTGGATGGCTCAGGGAGATGGGCGGCCGGGAAAATGCCGCCGCGTGGGTGTCGCTGGACCCCAGCGAGAATGACCCCGCGCTGTTCTGGGCCTATGTGATACGCGCGCTCCAGCGCGTACAGCCACGTGTGGGCACGAACGCGCTGGCACTGCTTCAGTCGCCGCACGCGCCAATCGCGTCGGTCCTGGCTTCACTGATCAACGATGTCGACGCGAGCGACGCCGACTTCACCGTCGTTCTCGACGACTACCATGTCATCGATTCCGCCGCGATCCACAGCGGGATGACCTTCCTGCTCGACC
>JBOHTL010000178.1:0-2457 GCA_050733735.1 Gemmatimonadaceae bacterium | reverse complement strand
ATTCTCGACGTCACGCTCCCCAAGGTCCGCGTCCTCCTGAATCCCGGCAAGAACATCACGGTGATCTGCGAGGTGATCGCGATGAATCATCTGCTCAAATACAGCGGTTTCGATCCCGCCGAACGCTTCAACGAGCGTTTGATCAAGCAGATGCGCGATTCTTCGGAGGTGCGCGCATACCTTCAGGAAGACTATGAGTGAACGCAGCAATGTTGCAGCGCCGAAACAGGGGGGGGACGTCGGCGTGGTGCGCGCGATCGTCGCCGGCCACGGCGACTTCGCGTCCGGTTTGATCTCCGCGGTCGAGGCCATCACCGGTCGCGGCGACCAGTTCGTTCCCATCTCCGGCCGCGGTCACAGCGCGGCGAGCCTCGAAGAGGTATTGCGATCCGCGATCGAGCGGACGCGCGTGAGGGTCGTCTTCACCGATCTGCACGCGGGGAGCTGCACGATGGCCGCGCGCCGTGTGCTGCGCGACCGGCAGGATGTGCTGTTCGTCGCCGGCGCCAACCTCCCGATGCTCCTGGATTTCGCGATGTCCTCGGAACCCGAGCCGATGCAGGCGGCGCGACACGCCATCGAGCGCGGGCGGGCCGCGATCTCGTCGGTGGGTGGCGGGGACAGTGGAGCGGGAGGGCAACGAGCGTGATCGTGTTGAACCGCATCGACGATCGATTGATCCACGGCCAGGTGGTGGTGGGCTGGGGGCAGCCGCTCGACATCCGGTTCATCGTGCTCGTCGACGACGAGGTGGCGCAGAGCGAGTGGGAGCAGGAGCTGTACCGCATGGGCACCCCGCCCGAGATGGACGTGTATTTCCACTCGGTCGCCGACGCGCCCGACGTCCTCGACAAGTATCGCTCCGACGAGCGCGCCGGCATCCTGCTCACGGGCACCGTGCAGTCCATGCTGCGGCTCGTGAAGGAGGCCGGGGTGCGTGAAGTGAACGTCGGCGGATTGCATCACCGCGCCGACCGGAAGCCCCGGCTGCGGTACGTGTTTCTCTCTCCCGACGAGGAGAAGCTGCTGCGCGAGATGGCGGCGCAGGGTGCGGCGGTCACCGCCCAGGACGTTCCGGCGACGCATCCCGTCGATCTCAGCGAGCTGCTCGAGTCCGAGGCGAGCGTGCAATGACCGACGCCCTCATCCCGCTCGGACTGCTCGGCGCGGTGCTCGGACTGGACACCGTGTCCTTCCCGCAGGCGATGCTCTCGCGCCCGCTCGTCGCCGCCACGCTCGGCGGCGCGATGGCCGGCTCCCCCGTGAGCGGGCTCCTCATCGGTGCCGCGCTCGAGCTGATCGCGCTCGAGACGCTGCCCTTCGGGGCCTCGCGCTATCCGGAATGGGGGTCGGCGTCGGTGGTGGGCGGCGCCCTGTTCGCGAGCGTTCCGGAAAACCCCGCCGGTTCCTCTGCGCTCGCCATCATCGCCGCGCTCGCGACGGCCTGGATCGGAGGCTGGACGATGGTCAAGCTCCGCCAGATGAACGCGCGCTGGGCATCGCATACCCAGAAGGCTCTCGATGCCGGCGCCCGCGGCGCGGTCATCGCGCTGCAGCTCCGCTGCCTGACGGCGGATCTGGTCCGCGGATTCCTGCTCACCATCGCCGCGGCCCTTGTCTTTGCGCCGCTCACCGAAGCGTCGTTGGCGCTCTGGACGATCGACGCGCGCATCTCGCGCGCCGTCGCCGTCGGCGTGGCGACCGCGGTCGCCGCGGGCGCGGCGTGGAAGCTGTTTCACGGCAGCGTCCCCGCGCGCTGGCTGTTCGCCGCCGGACTCGGGCTCGGCCTCGTGCTGGTGGTGAATCAATGACCGCGACACCGGCGCGTTCGTTCGCCGCCGCGCAGCGAGCGGCGCCCATCCAGCGGCTGCCCCTGCGCACCGAGCTGGCAGTGCTCCTCCGGCTTTTTGCGATTCAGGGTTCCTGGAACTACGAGACGCTCCTTGGAAACGGAATCGGTTTCGCGATGGAGCCCGCCCTTCGGTTGCTTCCGGGTGGCATTCACACGCCCCGGTTCAAGGAAGCGATGGCGCGCCAGAGCAAGTACTTCAACGCGCATCCATACCTCGCGTCAGTCGCCGTCGGCGCGCTCGCCCGCGCCGAGCTGGATGGCGAGCCAGCGGAAAAGATCGAGCGATTCCGTACCGCGCTGGCGGGGCCGCTCGGCAGCGTGGGCGATCGACTGGTGTGGGCGGGATGGCTGCCCTTCTGCTCATTGGTCGCGCTCACCGTCTTCGGACTTGGCGGTGGCACGACCGCCGTCCTCCTCACTTTCCTCGGCGTCTACAACGCCGGGCATGTCGCCCTGCGCGTGTGGGGTCTGCGTGTCGGCTGGAATCGCGGACTTCGCGTGGCGCAGGCGCTCGCGAATCCCGTGCTGCGACGCGGTCCGCAGGCTATCGCGCCGCTCGCGGCATTCGCGGTCGGACTCGGCGTGCCGCTCGCCATGTCGCGGAT
>JBOHTL010000177.1:0-2278 GCA_050733735.1 Gemmatimonadaceae bacterium | reverse complement strand
TTGCCAGAGTCCGTAGCCGATCACGACGGTCTGCGCGTTCGCCTCGACGCGAGTGCTGTCGAAGACGCGTCCCGCAAGCGGAGGAACACCGAGCAGCGGGAGCACGTTGGGAGTGACGGCGACCGCGGAGATGCGCAGGGGGTCGCCCGTGCCGACGAGATTCACGGATGCGTTGCTGAAGACGCCGAGCGCTGTGAACGAACGTGCCCTGGTGAGGACGTCGCGGTAGACCGCCGGCGACATGTCGTTCATGCATCCCCAGCCGCCGCCGGTGCGGGGCCCCTCGCAGAGGCGCACGATCTCGTTCGGGTTCGGAAACGGCAGCGGCCGCAGAAGGACGAAATCGGCGACCGAGAAGGTGGCGACGTTGGCGCCGACGCCGAGAGCGGTGACGAGAATGGTGGCGAGCGCGAAGCCGCGCGACTTGCCGAGCGACCGCGCGGTGAAGCGCAGATCCTGAACGAGGATGGTCCAGTGCGCCGCGATGGCATTCGGGACGACGTCCGTCACGGCCCCGATGGTGGCGAAGACACGGCCGCGATCATGGACGGACTCGAGATAGGTCCGTGTCAGCTCCGCCGCGTACTCCTCGCGGAAGGATCGCGGGTAGAGTCGTAGGAGCCCGCGATAGAATACGTTCATGCGATCTCCGGCGTGAGGCCCCGCGCCCGCGCGTCGCGGACCAGGTGCGACAGCCGCCGGACTTCGGCGCGGGCCACTGCCGTGCCGAACGGCGTCAGGCGATAGTACCGCCGCCGCTCGTCCTCGGCGCGGGTCCGGCGTTTGGTGACTTCGACGATGAGCCCCTGCTCCACCATCCGCGCGATGGACCGGTACAGCGTACCGGCGCTCATCCGCAGCTCTCCCGCCGTTCGGGCTTCGACGTCCTGGATGATGGCGTAGCCGTGACGTTCCCCATCCCCGAGAGCAAGCAGGATGTGCAGCGTGGCCGGCGGCAGCGGAAGCATCGTGTCGATCGAATGGTCGCTCGTCATGCCGCTGACGCTATGTCCACTGTGGCTATATTGTCAATGGGTCTAGTGCCAGCCGGCCCGCGGCCGTCGCGCGAGTGCCATCCCGTGCAACGTTTTGACCCTGCCGCGACACTCACAGGAGATTTCCGCTTCTCCTGAGGTGTCCAATGCGAGCACAACCCGTGATGACCGCTGTCCTTCTGGCCGCCCTCGCAACGAGCCCTGGGGTGGCACAGGAAAGCCGCGATGCCGGACGTGCCGGCAAGCGGTCCGTGATGCCGCGAGATCTCGAGATCGCGCTCGCGCGCAGTGCCGCCCCGGTATCGGTGTCCGACTCCGCTGAGATCTGGGTGTTCACGGACACCGGTTACGTGGTCGCCGTACCGGGGACGAATGGGAACGCCTGCTATGTGTCGCGTTCGTGGGCGCGTTCCATCGAGCCCCACTGTTTCGACGCAGAGGGCGCGGCCACGATCCTGAGAGTTCACATGCGCGAAGTCGAGCTGCTGCACCGCGGAATGACCCCCGATGAGGCGGAGAGGCTGATCGCGCCGGAGATCGTATCCGGACGTCTTCGCCTTCCGAGCCGTCCCGCAATGTCGTATATGATGTCGGCCGAGCAGAGCCTCATCAGTGACGATGGCCGTCCGGTCGGTCGCTGGCGACCGCACGTGATGATCTACTATCCCTTTCTGAGGAGCGATGGGCGAGCGCCGGACATGCGCGCCGCGATGCTGACGGCCGCTGGCACGGCGCAGTCCAGCTTCACCATTGTCGTCCCGGAATTCGTCCAGTCGCGGCCATAGGTGAACGATCCGTCCGAGGCAGCTATAGACGATCGGACGCTCGTCTCGCGGATCGCGGGCGGCGGAGACGACCGCGCATTCGCGGCACTGTACGACCGCCACACGCCGGCCCTGTATCGGCTGGCGCGCCGGCTCCTGGGCGGCGATGAGTCCGCGGCGGAGGACGTGGTCCACGACGCCTGGGTGTCCGCGGTGCCGCGGCTCGCGGCGTTCGAGTGGCGCGCGACGCTGTCCACGTGGCTGAGCGGATTCGTCATCAATCATGCGCGGAACCGCCAGCGCGCCGACGCGCGGGAAGTTGAGATCACCGACAATCACGCAGACGATGATCGCGCGGTCACCGGCACACACGACCGCGTCGATCTGGAGCGGGCGCTCGCGATGCTGCCGCATGGATACCGCGAAGTGCTCGTGCTGCATGACGTCGACGGCTTTACGCACGAAGAAATCGCCAGAGCGCTGGACGTCTCGCCGGGAACCTCGCGGAGTCAGCTGTCC
>JBOHTL010000176.1:0-2425 GCA_050733735.1 Gemmatimonadaceae bacterium | reverse complement strand
GCCACCGGACGGCAGGTCGCAGCGGCGCTTGAAGAGGTCGCGGATCTCCTGCTCGATGTTCGCCTTGTCGAACAGCGGCATCTGGTCGTCGTACAGCTTGACGCGCTCCACCAGCTCAGGCGCGACGCCCTTCAGATACTCCAGGATCTCGTTGTGCACCTGCTTGGAGTCCACGGTCACCTGCTCCACCTTCTCGCTGAACAGGTCGCGGATCAGGCCGCGCGTCAGATTTGTCTCGCGGTGCACCAGCGAGGGAGCGCGAACGAAGTGCGTCTTCTTCTTGATGCGCTTCCACTGGTTCATCAGCGTCTGCAGCTCACGACTGAACGTGTCCTTGTTCGCGTCTTCGCTGACGGTGCGGATGATGACGCCGCCCGAGTCCTCGGGAAGAATCTCCTCGACCATCTTCCGGAGCCGCTGCCGCTCGGCGCGGTCGCCGATCTTGCGGCTGACCCCGACGCGCGAGGCGAAAGGCATGTAGACCAGGAAGCGCCCCGCGAGCGAGACGTCCGCGGTAACGCGCGGCCCCTTGGTCGAGATGGGCTCCTTCGAGACCTGGACGATGATGTCCTGACCGCGCTTGACGACCTCCTGGATGGGGAGGGTCTCCTTGCGCTTGCGACGCGGCGGCCGGTCCTCGGCGTCCGACTCGTCGGCCGTGTCATCGGCGTCGTCGTCGCCGTCGCCGTTCTTCTTGTCGTCCGGATACAGCACGTCCGACGCGTGGAGGAACGCGCTTTTTTCGGTGCCTATGTCGACGAATGCTGCTTGGATTCCCGGGAGTACCGCTTCGATACGACCGAGGTAGATGTCACCCACCATGCGGCGGGCGTCGGGACGGTCAACCAGTAGTTCGACGAGCTGGTCGTCCTCGAGGATCGCGACGCGCGTCTCTCGCGCGGTCGCGTTGATCAGAAGTTCTCGTTTCATCGTGTGCCGTCCACGCACGCCGCGGCGACTCGGCACGGCGTGCGGAACGGTTGCAGGTGGTGGTGTGGTCCGGCGCGTTCATCACTGCGAGCGCGCCTCTCACGGATGCGTGGGGCGTCACCTCACCATGTGTGATCGTCCACCTCGATGCCGGCCGACGCGAGACAACGCCACGGAACCGCAGGATGATCCGGGCGAGCCACGCGGGCAGAAGACGGCGTGAAGTGCGATCGACCGCTGTGCCGCGGTCATGCGCGATGGAAGGGACGAGCGCGATCAACGCCCTCGACAACGACTCGAGGACGATCTCACGCCATTCGCTCCGGCGCAGCCGCGAGTCGCGCAGCGCAGCCGGAGCGGACAAATACAAGGCAGGAATCACTGCAGGAACTACTAAAGCTGAACCAGCGTTTATGCAAGAGTGGCAACGACTTAGAAGACGTTTGAACGTTTCAGAGTTTCAGAGTTTTGGGAGTCTACGCGTTCGGTGGCTGTCGAAACCCTGAAACGTTGAAACGTCGAAACCCTCAAATTCAATCCGTCAATTCCTTCAGGAGATGCCGCGCGATCACGATGCGCTGAATCTCCGACGTGCCTTCGCCGATCTCGCAGATCTTGGCGTCCCGCATCATGCGCTCCACGGGATAGTCCTTCGTATAGCCGTACCCTCCGTGGATCTGGATGGCCTTGATCGTGGCACGCATCGCGAGCTCGGAGCAGTACAGCTTCGCCATGGCCGCCTCCTTCGAGAACGGCCGGCCGTTCTGCGCCAGCCAGGCCGCGTGGAACATCAGGTGCTTCCCTGCCTCGATCTCGGTCGCGATGTCCGACAGCTGGAACTGAATGCCCTGGAAGGTCGCGATCGTCTGCCCGAACTGCCTCCGCGTATTCGCATAGGTGAGCGCCTGCTCGAAGGCGCCCTCCGCGATGCCCAGAGACAGGGACGCGATGCCCACGCGACCGGAGTCGAGTGTCCTCATGAAATTCTTGAAGCCCTCCCCTTCCTTCCCGAGCAGGTTGTCCGCGGGGACTTCGACATCCTCCATGATCAGCTCGGACGTGTCGGACGCCCGCCATCCGAGCTTGTCTTCCTTCTTTCCGGCCCGGAATCCCGGCATTGCGGGGATGGTGGGGTCATGTCCCACCCCCGCCGCGGCGGCGCCCTGTGGATCGTTCGTGTGCTTCGTGAGAATGAACGAGCTGATGCCGTCGGTTCCCTTTCCGGGACTCGTGACCGCCGTGACGACGAAGATTTCACCCACGCCACCATGCGTGATGAAGCGCTTCGTCCCGTTCACGACGTAGCGATCACCCTTCCGCACCGCGGTGGTCCTGGTGCCGGCGGCGTCACTGCCGGCTTCCGGCTCCGTGAGACCGAACCCACCCATCACGCGTCCGCTCGCCAGCGGGGGCACATAGCGCTCCTTCTGCTCGTCGGTTCCGAAGCGCATGATCGGTGAGGTGCCGAGCGTGGTGTGCGCGGAGACTGTGAGCC
>JBOHTL010000175.1:0-20562 GCA_050733735.1 Gemmatimonadaceae bacterium | reverse complement strand
GGGTAGCGGAATTCGATGTGCAGCTTGAAGTCGTTGAAGGTGCGCGTGGTCATGAGGTTGGCACCTCCGCCTGCGGTGTTGGTCAACACGCCATTGCGCACCGTCCAGTTGCTGGGACCGGGTCCCTGGGTGGTCCAGCCCGTGAGATCACGTCCGTTGAATAACGTGTCCGGTCTTCCCCAGACCGGCGCCGACGCACGTCGCAGCGCCGGAGCGCGCGAGGCGGTGAAGGAGTGCGTCGATCCGTCCGGGTTCACGAGCATGCCGACGAGACGTCCCTGGTCGACGCGCGCCTGAAATCGCAGGTCCGCATTCCCGTCTTCCCACTGCGGCGGGATCGCGAAGGACACCACGTTGTCGATCCAGCTGACGCGACTGATCGGGCGTGCGCTCCCGACGCGTCCCTGCCAGCGTCCCACGAAGATGCCCCGTCCCGACGGCGTGATCTCGAGCCATGAGGGATACGTGCCGCCGGTGTCCGTGACGACGAGATCCCAACGGCCCAGGATGATCGGCTGAATCGTCGCCTGGGCAGACGACGCGCTCAGTGGGGCGGCGAGCACGAATGCAGCGATGAAGTGTGGGCGCATGGTGGGGAAGTGAACACCGGCGCCGGCCGAAATCAACGAATCACGGTTTGTCACTGACAGCCAATCGCCGCTACGTGAACCGGGTCGTGCGCCAGAGGGCCGCGCCGCAGACGCCGAGCACGGCGAGCAGCACGACGCCGAGCACGGCCATCCAACCCCACTGGGCCTCCAGTTGCGGCGCTCCTGCCATGCTCGCGAATGCGATCAGGACCACGGTTGCGGCGCCGACCACCAGCCAGTCCACCCACGTGCGCTTGCGCGCAGACGTCTGCGTTTCTTCACCCGCGACACGCGCCTGGGTGAAGCCGGCGTCAACGCCGTAGCGCTCCGCCTCGCGCGCCGCGGCTCGCTGCCAGCTCGCATGTTCGTCGGTGCTCACCGAGGCTGATGCGATCAGAATCGCGCCGATCGCCATCACGACTGACCCGCCGATCACCAGCGCGTATACGTCCGAGGTGGCGCCGCGCAGCTCCGAGAAAACCAACACGCCCCAGAGCAACCCCCAGAGCTGGTTGGTGTTGGACAGCGGGATGCCGCGCGTGATCCCCGCGTACTTCACCGCGTACTGCTGAAAGAGATCGCCGATCACCCAGACGAAGCCGCCGAGCAGAAGCCAGAAAAGCACGGCGCGCGCGGCGGAAAGCTGTGCCCAGAGCGGCGCGAAGCCGTCGGAATATGTCACGGCGAGGATCGTCATCATGCCGAGCTCGCCGATGGTGAAGAATGTGATGAACGCGACAGGGCTCATCCCGGTGAGGTACGCCTTGCGATACGGGATGTACATCGTTCCCCAGAGCACTCCCGCCGCAAGTGCGGCCGCCACGCCGCGCGCCGCGTTTGCCGATGGGTCATGACTCGACGATGCATAGGCGAGCGCGGTCGCTCCGGCGAACATCACGAGGGCGCCGCCGAGGACTCCCAGCCAGCGTCGCGCAACGGCGCCCCGCAGCTCGTCGAAGAGCACGATCCCCCAGAAGATTCCGATGAGGCTGTTGCTGTTCCAGAGTGGGAACGCGATGCTCAATCCGACGTCGCGAATCGCGAAGATCGTGAGCGTGTTGGCGACCGCCCAGAGACATCCGGCGAGAATCGCCCAGATCACCAGATGCGGCGCCTGCCGCAGATCTGCCGCGACGTAGGACGTGCCCTGAAGCAGGGCGGGGAGGGTCCATCGGGCGAGAAAGACGCCGACGACCATCGCGAGCGAGACGACCACAGGCGACAGACCGATTGTCACCAGCTTGGTCGGTGCTTCCGCGGCGCCCAGCCATGCTCCGGCCGCGAGGCCGCTCAGAATGCCGACGCCCTGCAGGCGACGGAGTCGCGTGTGCGGTGCGTCAGCCACTGATGATCCGGAGGACGATCAGCCCGCCGATCAGTACGATGACGGGGATCCAGAACTGGACGTCTCGCAGAACGGTCCCGAAGAGGCTGCGTCGCGTTGGAGTTTGTGGATCGGTCATACGCAGCCTTTCACGATCGCGAGCGCGTTGCCGACGGCGCGCTCCCCCGAAGCGTCGGACGGCTTGTTGACGACGGTGAGCGACTGTGAGTCGGGATGCTTCACGACCATCGTTGTCGATCCGCCGCCATCGAGATTGATCGCGTCGCGCGCGCCCAGCGCCAGCATCAGCGTGGCGAGCTCGCGAAGGGTCATCCCATCGCTGTACGGCTGCTGGCGTCCATCGACGGTCACGAGCAGCAGCCGCGTGCCGTTCCCCGCAATGCCGACGGCGGTGCGCGGATGGCGCGCAGCAGCGAATCCGGCAGCGCCTTCGGTGTCGACGTCGGGCACGATTACGCTGTCCCGCGCGAGAATCGGACGTCCGCCGACTGCTTCCATGGGGTGAAAGGGGCGCAGGCGCAGGGACGGACGCGGCCGATCGTCGATGAAGTCGCCGCGCGCCCGCGGATCGATGACCACGAAGTCGCGCTGCGTCACGATCGAGACCAGCCCGTCGCGTGGGATATACACGCCGGCCGTCACCGTATCGAGTCGCACGAACTCGAGCATCTCCGGGCGATCGCGATCTGCGTCAAATACGAATTCGACGACATTCGACGCGGTGTCCGTGCGCAGGCCCCAGTTGGCGTCGAAGAAACCAGTGCCGTTCGCGAGAGGTCGATTCCAGCCGATGACCGTCGTCGCGCCCGCCTCTGAGGAATCGACCGCCGTCATCCGCACCAGATGCGGTGCCCCCGTCGAATCGAATGCCAGCACTGGTCGGTTGCTCGGTCCCGCAACCACTCGGCCGCGCGTGACGTGGGCGTTCGTCGGCGTTCCGTTCGGCGTGAAGAAATCGGCATTCACGCCTCCGACTACGCTGCCTGTCGAGTCCAGCTCGGCGAGCAGCGCCGACGTCCTCTTGCGCCCCGCTGCGCCAGGGAATCCCTTCACCGCCACCGCACTGTAGCAGAAATCGCGGTTGACCTCGAGCACCTGAATTGCCCAGGGTCCTGTATTCGAGTACACGAAGCGGTGTACGGCACCCGGTGCGACGCGCTCGACGCGCTGGGTGTCGACCGCGAAGGGGAAAACCAGAGGCGCAGGCGCCGCCGGACCGCGGACGACGCAGCCGGCCGGCAGGGCCAGAAGCAGGATCCAGTGACGCATGTGCGTGGCGCACATTGTATTCGTATTGTTCAGCGAAAGCGAACCACGCCTCGTTCCGCACTTTATGACAAAAGTCAAACTCGCGATCATCTACTACACCACCTACGGCACGAACCTGAAGATGGCCATGTGCGCAAAGGAAGGCGCTGAAGCCGCGGGCGCCGAAGTGCGCGTGCGCAAGTGTCCCGAGACCGTGTCCGAGGAGATCGTCCAGAGCATCGACGCCTGGCGTACCACCGCCGAGCTGATGGCGAACATTCCGGAGATCACGCACGCGGACATGGAGTGGGCGAACGCGTATCTCTTCAGCGCTCCCACGCGCTACGGCGTTTCGGCCAGCCAGCTGCGCGCGTTCATAGACACCTGCGGGACGCTCTGGCAGGCGGGAAAGTTGTCCAACAAGGCGGTCAGTGCGATGACGAGCTCCATGAATCCGCATGGCGGTCAGGAGACGACGCTCATCGGCCTCTACACGACGATGATGCACTGGGGCGCGATCATCGTTCCGCCCGGCTATACGCATCCGATCCAGTACAAGGCGGGAGGGAACCCCTATGGCGTCACGATCACGACCGGCGGCGCGGACGGCGGGCTGACCTCGGAGCATGAAGAGGCGATCAAGTATCAGGCGAAGCGGCTCGTCGAGTTCGCGGGGAAGATCGCAACCTAGACCGAACGCATTTCACGGCGTCACGCGCCCCGCCCCCGTCATGTAATCCAGCGTCAGCTGCGTGAGCGCGCGCACGCCCACCGGCAGCGCGCCCTCGTCCGCGAAGAAGTACGGCGAGTGGTTCTTCGGTGCGGTCGCGGGGTCCTGGCCCTTCGGAGTGATGCCGAGAAAGAAGTACAGTCCCGGAATTTTCTGCTGGAAGTACGAGAAGTCCTCGGCGCCAAGCGTCGGCGGACCCACAGCGGCATGTCCGTTGGACGCCGCGAGCAGGGTCGACGCCATGCGCGCCGTCAGCGCCGGATCGTTGACCGTCACAGGGTAGCCGAGGTCGATCCGTACGCGAGCCGACGCCCCGAACGACTCCGCGACCTTCTCCGCCGTGCGCTTCACACGGGCGTGCACGTCGGCGCGATGCGCGGGATCCAGCGTGCGGATCGTTCCCGTCATCGTGACGGAATCGGGGATGATGTTGTTGCGCACGCCGCCGTGGATGGTGGCGATCGTCACGATCTGCGGCGCGACGGTCACGTCCATCTGACGGCTCGGGATGGTCTGCAGCGCGTTGATGATCTGCGCCGACACGACGACGGGATCCAGCCCGCCCCAGGGAACGGCGCCGTGAGTCTGCCGTCCGAGCACGGTGATCGTGAGGCCATCGGACGCGGCCATCGCGCCGCCGGGACGATACGTGATGCGGCCGACGGAGTCGGGCCAGACGTGAAGACCGAAGATCGCCGCCGGCGCTGGATTCTGGAGGACACCCTGCTGCACCATCAGCTCGGCGCCACCTTCTTCGCCCGCCGGCGCTCCCTCTTCGGCGGGCTGGAAGATGAACTTCACCGTTCCCGGCAGCGTGCTGCGCATCCCCGCGAGGACTTCCGCGGCGCCCATGAGAATCGCGACATGGTTGTCATGTCCGCAGGCATGCATCACGCCGACGTCCTGCCCGTTGTACGTCGTCCGCACCTCTGACTTGAAGGGCAGGTTGACCATTTCGGTAACGGGGAGACCATCCATGTCGGCGCGCAGTGCGACGACGGGTCCCGGTCTCCCCCCGCGAAGCAGACCCACCACACCGGTGTGCGCGACGCCGGTCTGTACCTCGATGCCGAGCGCCCGCAGATGATCGGCGACGATCTTCGCCGTTCGAGTCTCGCGGTTGCCAAGCTCCGGATGCTGGTGAATGTCGCGTCGCCATGCGACGACCTTGGGCATGATGCCGTCGATGCGGCGCTGCAGCTCGGCCCCTGATGGAAGTTGCGCGCTGGAGGTCTGAGGTAAGGCGACCGCGAGTGCGGCCAGAAAGAATCGTCGCATGATGTCGAAGTGTGACAGTTTGACAGTTTGACAGTTTGACAGTTTGACCGTTTGGATGCGCAACGTTGGTCCGTCAAACGCGTTTGCTACAAGACTTGTCGACGCGTGGCCGAGAACACAGTTGCTACAAGCCGCGTGACAAACGAATGAGAATCTCAGCCTGCTCCGCTGTAATCGACTTGCCGGCGTGAGCCGCAACCGCTGCGGCGAATCCCTTGAGCGCCGATCCACCGCCATTCCCCTTCGCTTCGCCGTGCTCGGCGGCTGCCAGCATGTTCGCCAGACCTTTCGTCACGCCGGCGTCGCCAAAGAAGCGCCGCGTCAGGTTCGCCAGGCTGGACGCGGTGACCGTCACCGTGAACGCAGTGGACGCCGTGGCGGTGTTGCCCGCGTTGTCCGTGGCAGTGGCTGTGAAAGTGTGTGTCCCGAGCCCGAAGGTGTACGCGTCACCGAACACGTCCGCGCAGTTGTGGGTTGCGATACCCGAGCCGTCGTCAGTGGCGGTACAGGTAATCGCCACGACCTGGTCGATCGTGAACATGCCCGCATGTGATGACCAGGTGATTACTGGTGGCGTGGCGTCGGCCACGAGGCGCCAGAGCACGGCGCCCGTCCCCGAGTGTCCTTCACTCCATTCCCCATTCGCCTCGCCGACGATGTAGCCCCGATTGTTGATCCCGTGCGCGAATGCCAAACCGCCGGCGAATCCCTGCGATGGCGGCATGCCGAGGTTGGTCAGATCACCGCTGCGCTGCCACACGACGGGGCGCCAGTTGGTTGCGTCGTGCGCGCCGCCCACGATATCGCCAGCCTGGTTCAGGCCGATCGCCATGGTAGACGCCTCCAGAGCGCCGGCCAGCAGGGGCAGGACTTGGAAATTGCCGTCGCGGAAGACGATCCCACGCCGCGTGGCTGGATCGGATGTCCTGAGGTCCGCCAGAAACTCTCCGGCATCGTTGAGCATCCGACCGGACTGGATGCTGGCGCCCGCGGGAACGGCACCCGAGGGCAGCGTCACCTCGCTCATGCTGCCGCCAACCCACCTGGTGGCGTGGCGGCTGAAATCCGAGAAGAAAATGCTCTGTCCGAGAATGTCTCCCTGATTGTTGATGCCGTTGGCCCAGCCGATGTTGGCGTCCGGCAGCATTCCGAGGTCCACAACGCCACCGTCGGCGGGCCACAGCGCCGCATGAATGACACCGAGCCGGGTATCGTTTCCGACGACGTCTCCACGGTCGTTGATCGAGCGCGCCGCGGCGCCGAACCGGAGGTTCTGTGGATCCAGCTGAGGAAGCGCGCGAATGACGCCGTTCTCCCAGACCACCGGGTGCGTGACACCGAATTCGTCGGAGGCCTCGCCGACGATGACGCCCGAGTTGTTGATCTGATAGGCACGTGAGAAGCCGCCGCCAAGTGTGCCGAGATCGGTGAACGTGCCGTTCTGCCACATGATGGCGCGTTCGCCGACTCCGATTCCGTTACGCCACCCCACGGCAACTTCGCTGTCGTTGATGTCGACGAGGGTGGTATAGTCACCGTTGAATTGGCCGATCGAGATCATCTCGACGCCGGTGGTGCTTCTGGTCCATTCGACATCGGTGATGCTCCGGAGACCGGCAGTGGAGGGGGCGAGGGATGCCGGTTGCGGTCCGACCGGGAAGTCGGAGCATGACGAAGCCGCAACCAGCAGGAGCGCGATGAGGGGGAATCGCATGAAAGCTCTCTCAGCAGGTTTGGCGAATGTTGTTGTAGTTGGGCCATTCGCGCCAGAGAAATGTTCGGCCCTTGCGCGCCGTTATCGACATTTTATAGCTCTCACGCATGCATGTGCCCAGCTTCCACCTCGCCGCAATCGTCGTCACGCTGATCGGCTGCACACCCGCGGTGGACCCTCAGCTGCCTCCGGACGCCGTGAAGCTGGCGGACGCGACCGAGGTCATCCTCGAGCAGTCGTACTCGGGCATCGAGGACCGCAGCCGACTCGTCATTCGCGACGCGCACGCGTGGTCGGCGTTCTGGAATCAGGCCTACCGCAGCCACATCCCCCTGCCGTCGGTTCCAGAGATCGACTTCGGCCGGAACATCGTGATCGTCGCGGGCATGGGATCGCGGAACACGGGCGGATACGGCATCACCTTCCACAGCGTCCACGAAGCGGACGACGTTCTTTATGTGGTGGTGCGGGAGAGCTCACCAGGCCGCTCGTGCATCGTGACACAGGCGCTCACGCAGCCGGTGATCGCGGTGCGCGTGTCTCGCCCGAACGCGCACGTCAAATTCATCGAGCGGTCGGAGACGTTCGACTGCCGGTCCTGAGGTCGCGGTCGATGCGACGCGCGAGCCTTGGTGCGGCGCGCGCCGACTCATACAGCTGTCCCCGCGGCGACTGCGCGTAACCCGCGAAGTACAGCCCTGGCAAACCCAGCGCGCGTCCGGCTTGCATACCGCCGCGCGAAGCACGGGCCGAGAACGCCCTTTCTCAAACGGCTGCTCTCTTGTAGTACGACTCATTCGCCAGATGGCACGCCAACGCGGCGTGATGCCCGAATACAGCATCCTCGACCACCGGCGTCCGGTTCCGCACCGCCTCGAAGAAGTTCCAGAGATGCGGTTTCACGTCGTCGTATCCCGGTCCGCGGAACGACATGACCTCGGTGACCGGCTCCTGCATTCCCGGCTTCAGGGCATTTTGCTCGCGCCACTTCCGCTGGACTTCCTCGCGCATGGCGCGCGGGAAGCTGCTCACGTACCAGCTCGGTCCGGTGTCCTTTCCGCTTTGCGGCGTGAAGGTGATGCTGCCACTGCCGACCTCGAGCAACCCCTTCGATCCATGGAACCGATATCCCTCCTGCATCGCGGTGCCGAGGTTGAGGCGCATGTTCACGGGGAGCCCGTCGTAGTCGTAGAGCACGAGGTGAACGTCGGGCGTGTTGCGGCCGTCCTTCCAGCGTCGTATCCCGCCGACCGACTGCGTCCGCGTCGGCGCCTTGTTGATGCCGGACATGAACAGGAAGCCGCTCATGAGATGCACCAGCAGATCGCCGGCAACGCCGGTGCCGTACTCCTTCCAGGCGCGCCAGCGGGCGAAGACCTCCGGGTTGAACGGGATCTTCGGCGCGGTGCCGAGCCACGTGTTCCAGTCCAGAGTCGCGGGCGACAGATCCGGGGGCGGTGGATACTGCCACGCGCCGCTCGGACTGTTCCGGCCGAGCCACGCCTCGACGTACATCGGCTCCCCGAGAATACCTGACGCGATCAGGTCGCGCGCCTTGGCGCAGATGACCGAGCTGACGCGCTGCGAGCCAACCTGCACGATGCGCCCCGTCCTGCGCGCAGCCTCCACCATCGCCACGCCGTCCGCCGCGGAGTGCGACATCGGCTTCTCGCAGTACACGTCCTTGCCGGCGTTGACGGCGTCCACGACGATCTGTCGGTGCCAGTGGTCGGGAACGGCGACGATCAGTGCATCGACGTTCGGATTGGACAGGAGCTCCTGATACCGTCGCGTCACGGGCAGATCCGGGCGGACGATCTCGCGCGCGAGCACATGCCGGCCGTCGTACAGGTCGCACGCGGCGACGCACTCGACACCGTCCAGTCTGATCGACTCGCTGAGAAGGCTGTTGCCCTGCATACCCACGCCGACGATGCCGAAGCGCACATTGGCGCGCGGTGCCGCGTGCCGTGGCTCCTCGAGCAGAATCGGTATGATGCCCGGCTTCTCGCCAACGAGGGAGACGCCTGCGATGGCGGCGCCGACGCCGAGAAACTCCCGCCGCGAAACCTTGTCGTCGTTCATGTCACTCCTCGCGATGTCAGGTAGGATGCTTCAACCGTGAACCTCAAACCCGTCAAACCCGTCAAACCCGTCGAACCGTCAAGCGTTCTCTATACAGCATCGCTCAGGCTGGAGAAGGTGAAATTCCGCACGCGCAGCGACGGCATCACGACGCCGTCGGAGACGCGCACCGCCTGGCCGATCGCCTCGAGATCGCGCAGGATGAACAACGGACTCTCGTTGAAGCGCATGTTGTTGATGGCGCGCGCGATCTTGCCGTTCTCGATCCAGAACGTGCCGTCCCGGGTGAGGCCGGTGAACAGCAGCGTCCGCGGGTTCACGCCCCTGATGTACCAGAAGCGCGTGACGAGCACGCCGCGCTCGGTGGAGGCGATCAGCTGCTCCAGCGTCTGATCGCCGCCAAGCATCTTGAGCGACGACGCATTCCCGGTCGGCTCGCGCCCCTGCTTCTGCGCCCAGAAGCGCGACGAGTAAAGATTCTTCAGGACGCCGTTCTCGACCCATACCTGTCGGCCGACGGGCATTCCCTCGTTATCGAACGGCGAGTCGAGGACTTGCGGATCGGCGGGATCCGAGATGATGGTGACGCGCTCGTCGACGATCCTCTCGCCGACGCGAGTGCCTCCTCCGGGTTTGGCGAATGCGCTGCGTCCTTCCTCGGCGGAGCGCGAGTCGAACGCATTGGCCATGAGCGACACGAGGTCGGCGGCCGCCTGAGGCTCGAGCACGACGGTGTACTCTCCCGGCTCGATCGGCTTCGGATTGCGGGACAGCCGTGCCTTGGCGATCGCGGTCTCGCTCACCTTCCCGAAATCGACTTCGGTCCAGTCGGGATGGTTCGCGCCCGCCCAGCCACTTCCGGTTCCGTCATCGGTGCGGACGGTTTCCGAGAAGTCGACTGACGTTCTCGGTCGATAGGCGAACAGCCCCTTGTTGTTGCCGATCGCGGTCATGCCGGCGTTGGTCATCAGCAAGCCGGCGACTGTGAGATCGCCGCCGCGCTGCGCAGCCTCGAGCGCGGTGCCCGCGGCCTTCGCTCGCGCGTCGGCGGACGCGTTCGCCGTGGACTCGAAGTACCCGTCCACCTCGGCATACTTCTGCGGGCCCAGGAGGGGCATCCGTTCCGGATTCTCCGGGGCGAGCCGCGCCAGGGATTCCGACTGTCGCACCGCGCGCTCCAGCCCTTCGTCCGTGATGTCGTTGGTCGACGTCACAGCGGTGCGCTTGCCGAACGCGCTCGAGATGCGGACGGCAATGTCATCCGTGCTGCCGGACGTGGTGATGCGGTTGTCGGCGAAGCGGATGTTGCGTTCGGCGCCGTCACTGAGGGTCACCTGGATCTCGTCGGCGTGGCTGAGGCGGAGGATCCGGTCGACGAGCGCTTTTGCCTGGTCGCGGGAGAGCATGACGTAGGACACTTCCCTCTCACCTCGTTCCCTCACCGTGCTCTCCCCGTATTGAGCACGTTCTGCTTCGCAAAGCGTGCGGGCGGACAGAAGTGCGAGACCGCAGAAACCTGACCGGGCTCGCCTTTCCCGTCGCTGAACGTGGCCCCGTGTCCGTAGGCGCGCGTGCCGCCGATCATGTCCATCGCGTTCCAGAAGTTCGGCGTGCGCATGACATAGGCGACATCGCGCAACTGGCCCACGATCTTGCCGCCGCGCACCTCGTAGCAGAGTTGCGCACCGAACTGGCCATTGTAGCGCTGCTGGTCGATCGAGTACGTGCCGCGGCTGTACATGAGGATGCCTTTGTCCGTCGCAGCGACGATGTCGTCGAGCGTGATGTCCCGCTCGCCGGGGAGCAGTGAGACGTTGGGCATTCGCTGGAACTGCACGCTGCTCCAGCTGTCCGCGTGGCAGTTGCCATGGGAGCGCGTCGGCGTGTTCCGCTGCTTGTACCACCAATCGAGCGACGGGGCGAGCTCACGGGTGGTCTGATAATCCATGAAGATGCCGTTCTTCACGATGAGGTAGTCCTCGGGACGGATGCCGTCGTCGTCGTAACCGATCGTGGCGCATCCGCCTTCCTGCGAGCGATCGCCCTGGACGTTCATGAAGTCGGGGCCGAGCCGGAACGTGCCGAGTCGTTCGCGGGGAGGGGACATGAAGCTCGTGCCGGCCATGTTGGCTTCGTGTCCCATGACGCGATCGAGCTCCGTCGAGTGTCCCAGTGATTCGTGGATCGTGAGGAACAGGTTCGATGGATGCAGGATCATGTCGTACTGACCCGGTTCCACCGGCTTCGCCTTGAGCTTTTCCGCCGCCTGCTCGGCCCACAGCCGGCCATTGGTGAGCACATTCTGCTCGACGATGTACTCGTAGCCGCGGCCGATCGGCTGCACGGCGTTGCTGCGCGACTGGAAGTCCGAGTTGTCGCTGGCGACGGCTGTGACGGTGAAGGGAAGATCGCTCCGGATGATGGTCTGGGAGAGGATCGAGCCGTCGGTATTGGCGTAGTGCTTTTCTTCCTTTACGAACGACATCCCGCTCTGAACGAAGCGCGCGCTCGGCACCTTGAGCGCTTCGGCATTGGCGCGGAGGAGGAGGTCGGCCTTCTGCTCGAGCGGGATGTCCCACGGGTCGGTGACGTATGCGCTCTTCCATGTCTTCCGTCCGTGATTCTCGCCAGGCGCGAGAACCACCGGCGGCACTCCTGGTAGGCGATTCGCGCGCGCGATGGCGATGGCCTCGCGCACCGCGCGGCTCACACCATCCGGGGTGAGCTCGCGAGTGCCCGCGAACCCCCACGTGCCCTGAACGAGCGCGCGCACGCCGATTCCGATCGTCTCGGTGTCGCTGACGCCGGTAATCTGCTGCTCGCGCGTCCCGATGTTCTGGCGGCGATATCGACCGATGCGGGCATCGGCGAATGTCGCCCCGGCGGATTTCATGGCGTCGACGGCCTGCAGGAGCAGCTTCTCGATGTCGGGCCCTTCCAGCTCGAGGAAGCGCCGGGCAAGAGCCTCGGCGGGGGTGAGGTACCGGCCGGCGACCAGGGCGCCCGCGGTGATCGCGCTCGTCTTCAGAAAATCGCGGCGTTTCGTCATCAAGCCACGTTACAGGCCGCAATCGCGCTTGTCACGGCCCTCGAGTGTCGGGTTTTGCCCCCGGTTTCCGATCTATCAGGCAGGACCGCTTCGGATGGTCGTCGCGGACCTGGTCCCTCTCCCGGGGAACCGCCCCACCTGTCCCTCCGCCCACCGAGGTCCCATGTCGTATCGCTGGAGCTTACGCCTGAGCGCCGGCTGTGCGCTCGCCCTGGTCGTCACTGCCTGCGCGGACCGGCCGGCAGCATCTCTGGTGTCCGGGCCCACGGAGCTCGCCGACGCGAAAACGCCTCCAATCGACCCCGCTGTCGTCGCCATCGTACGTCAGATGGCAGCGGCTCGCGGCATCGATCAACTTCGCCGGCAGCCGGACGTGCGTCCCGAACTGGTCTCGCTGGGACGCATGCTGCTCTTCGATCCGGTGTTGAGCGGCAACAAGAACATCTCGTGCATGACATGCCACCTGCCGGCGTTCGGAACCGCCGACGGGAGGGCGCTCGCGGTCGGCGAGGGAGGGACCGACTTTGGACCGGCGCGCTCGCATCCGGACGGGGTGCTCATTCCACGCAACGCGCCGCCGATGTTCAACATGCACGCCATGCAGCGGCTCTTCTGGGATGGCCGCGTCCAGATGACCGCCGGGGCCGTGGAAACGCCGGCGGGTGGTCACATCACGCCGGACATGCGCGGCACGTTCGAGTTCGGCGCGATTTCAGCGCTGGGAATGTTTCCGGTGACCAATCGCGAGGAGATGCGCGGCCGCGCGTCGAGCGGAAACGAGCTCGCCGCGATCGACGACAGTGACTTCACGGGCATCTGGAATTCGCTGATGCAACGCCTGGGCGCGATTCCCGCGTACCGTTCCATGTTCGAAGACGCGTATCCGGGTCGTCGGTTCGACGATATGACTTTCGCGCACGCGTCGAATGCCATGGCGGGTTTCATGGTCGAGAAGCTCACATTCAACAACACGCCTTGGGATCGGTTCCTCCGCGGCAACGACCGGGCGCTTTCCCGGGAGCAGCTCGAGGGCGCGCAGACATTTCTCGGACTGCGCTGTTCGGTGTGTCACGTCGGCGCGACCTTCAGTGACCAGGAGTTTCACAACGTGGCGGTGGCCCAGATCGGCCCCGGGGTGGGAGACGGCGACGACGGGCGCGACGATTTCGGTCGCATGCGCGTGACGGGCCTCGCCGATGACCGGTATCGTTTCCGTACGACGCCACTGCGGAACGTGGAGCTCACCGCACCCTACGGACACGATGGTTCCATCGCCTCGCTGCGCGAGTTCATCGCGCACTACAGCGATAGCCATGTGAAGCTCCGCGAATTCGACGTCATGACGCTGGAGCCCGCCCTCCGAAGTACCCTCGTGCCGAACGCGGAGCTCATTCTCGCGCAGCGCGACACACTGCTCGACGGCGTGGTCTTCGGCGATGACATACTCGACAAGTTGATGGCGTACATGAGCGCTCTCACCGACGACGCTGCGCGCGACCTTTCGCGGTTGGCGCCACCCCGTGTTCCAAGCCATCTCCCCGTGCAGCCGCCGCGCCCATAGGCGGTTATTGCGCCGGCGGCTGCCGCCTGTAAGCTCTCCGAATGGCCGTGTTGAATCGCGGACGGTGGCGGGAGCTCGAGCCTTTTCTCGACGAAGCACTCGAGCTTGCGCCGGAGGCGCGCGCTGCGTGGCTCGCTGACCTGCGGGAGCGGGCGCCGGCCCTGGCGGACGACGTCGCGCTGCTGCTCGCGCAGGATGGCGACGCCGAGCGAAAACAATTTCTCGAGCATCAGCCGCAGCGTGGTCTGGCAGGGCTCGAGCTCGACGGCTGGAAGCTCGAGCGTCCGATCGGTGACGGCGGTATGGGAAGTGTCTGGCTGGCGCGCCGCAGCGACGGCCGTTTCGAGGGCCGGGCCGCGGTCAAACTTCTCAGCCTGCCGCTGGCCGGCGCTTTCGGCGAGTCCCGGTTTCGCCACGAAGGATCGGCGCTCGCCCGCCTGACGCACCCGGGAATCGCCCGATTGTTCGACGCGGGAGTGACGCCGGGCGGGCAGCCGTATTTCGTGCTGGAGTACGTCGAGGGCATGCGCATCGATCGCTGGGTGCGCGAGCGGAAGCTTTCACTGCGGGATCGCGTTCGTCTGTTCATCAAGGTGCTGGATGCCGTCGGGCATGCCCATGCGAACCTGGTGGTGCATCGCGATCTCAAGCCGTCGAACATCCTCGTCACCACCGACGGCACCGTGAAGCTTCTCGACTTCGGCATCGCCAGGCTGCTCGACGAAGCGCCAGTGGCGGACGTTTCCAGCGCGCGGCAGATCTCGCTCGAAGGATGGCGGGCCCTCACTCCGGAGTTCGCGGCGCCGGAGCAGGTTCGATCGGGACAGATCACCACCGCGACGGACATCTACGCAGCGGGAGTCCTGTTGTACGTGCTCCTCACGGGCCGGCATCCGACTGCCGAGGGATGCCGCACGGCGATCGAAATATTGCACGCGCTGACCCATGCCGATCCAGCCCCGGCAAATCTCGGAGACCTGGACGCCGTTCTCATGAAGGCGTTGAACAAGGACTCGGCGCGGCGCTATTCCGACGTGTCGGCATTCTCGGATGATCTCGTGCGCTGGCTCCAGCATCACCCTGTCCGCGCGCATCCACCGACGATGCGCTACCGCGTGACGAAATATCTCCGCCGTCACCGTGTCGCGGCGTCGATGGTGATCGCGGCTGCCGGCGTCTCGAGCGCCTACGTCGTGACGATCGTCCGGGAACGCGCGCGCCTTCGGGTCGCTCTGGAAGAAGCCACGACGAACGCGCAGCGCGCCGAGCAGGTGGCCGATTTCACGGTCGCGATCTTCGAGGCGACGGGCGCGGGTCCGGCGTACGCTGATACCCTCAGCGCGCGGAATCTGCTCGCGCGGGCGTCGGCGCGGGCGCAGGAGCTGTCCGGAAATCGCGTCGTGCAGGCCCAGATGCTCGATCTGCTCGGACGCATTCGCCAGCAGATCGGCGACGTAAGCGGTGCGCGCGCGTCGCTCGACGAGGCGCTCAGCATCAGGCGTGGCGCGCTGGGCGAAGATCACCCGGATGTTGCGAGCAGCATGATCGCGCTCGCCGGCCTCGAGGGAGATGACGGGCCCAGGGCGCGTGGTCTTGCGCTGCTTCGTCGCGCGCTGGAGATCAGGAGGGCGCGTTTCGGCAACGACGATCCGCGCACGACCGCCGCGCTGTACGCGCTCGGGAGTGCGATGCACCAGACCGGCGCCTATCAGGAGGCCCGCCCTGTGATGGATGAGTGGCTGGCGGCAGTCCAGCGGCAGCCGGTGCAGTACACCACCGAACAGGCGGAGCGACTCAGGAATGTGGGGGCCGTGCTGCAGTTCACCGCGCGACTGCCCGAGGCGGAGCGCCTCACCCGACAGGCATTGGCAATCGACAGTGCGGTGCACGGACCGAAGCACTCACGGGTGGCGATGGGGTTGTCCCGTCTCGGCGGAATGCTGGACGACCAGGGACGCGCCGCGGAGGCCGAGGTGCTGCATCGTCAGGCCATCGACCTGTTGCGCGCGGCGTACCCAGGCGGCGATATCGACGTCGCGCATGCCCTGCGAAACCTGGGCTACTCGCTGAACAACCAGGAGCGCTTTGTCGAAGCGATCTCGGTATGGGAAGAGGCGCGGCTGCTGTATACGCGCGCGACGGGCACGAAGGCATCGACCTACGCCAACGTTCTTTCGCAGATCGGAAGGGCCTTTGCGGGAATGGGAGAATTCGCCAAGTCCGAGGCAATGCTGCGTCAGGCGATGTCCGTCGAGTTCATGAAACGGCCCGGCCTCAATCCGATCCTCAACCGTACACGCCTGTACTTCGGCCTCGCATTGGCCGGTCAGCGGAGGTACGCCGAGGCTGAGCCGCTGCTGCTGGAGGGCTATCGCGGCACGCGCCGCGCCGGAATTGTCGGTGAGGACAAACGCGCCGCGCAACGTGCACTGATTGCCATGTACGAAGCGCAGGGGCGGTTCGCCGAGGCTGCGGAGCTGCGCCGTTAGGCGTTGGACTGCGCCCCATCGTCCAGCAGCGCATGGTGCAGCAGCAGGCGCGCCTTTCGCCAGTCGCGCTGCACCGTTCGCTCCGAGACTCCACGCTGCTGGGCGATCTCGGCGTACGTATATCCACAGAAAAAATGCAGGTCGACCAGCGCTGCGAGCTCCGGCTCGAGCGCGGACAGCTCATCGACGGCATCGGAAAGACGTGCCAGTTGATCTGTATCGCCCACCGCCGAGGCTGACAATTCCGGCACGAGCGTGATCTGGAAGGCACCTCCACCACGCTTCTGCGCGCGAGATTGTCGCGCGTAATCGATGACGATGCCGCGCATCGCCCGCGCGGCGTAGGCCAGGAAGTGCGCCCGATCGGGGAAGTCGAGCTCCGGACGCGATGAGATCCCGAGCCAGGCTTCGTGGATCAGCATCGTCGGCGACAGGGTGAGGTCGCGGTCCGCACCGCGAAGGTGGGCATCCGCGATGCGACGCAGTTCGTGATACAGCGTCGAGAACAGATGCTCGTCCTGTCGCATCGGGGCGATGGTGTCATCTGGGCAGCGTGATCGCAAGTGATGCTGGCGTGGTCCCTCCGACGCCACCCCGCGGAATCCATGTCGGACCCATTGACATCCGAGGTATGCGGCCTAAGATGCGACATACCTCGACACCCGATGGGTATTGCATGTCCCGTTCTGTCGATCTCCTTCAGGGCACGCTCGACCTGCTCATCCTCAAGACCTTGAGCTGGGGACCCGCTCACGGGTATGCCATCGCGCGCTGGATCGAGCAACTCACCGGTGAAGTTCTTCGCGTCGGCGAAGGCTCATTGTATCCGGCGCTCCACCGCCTCGAGGAGCGGGGCTGGGTCGACGGCAAGTGGGAACTGTCCGAAACGAAGCGCCGAACGAAGGTCTACCGGCTCACGACGGAAGGGCGGACACAGCTGCGCGCCGAGTCGGGGACCTGGAAACAGTTCGTCGCGGCGGTCGGGAAGGTGCTCGACGCGCGGGAGCAGCCGACATGAGCACCTGGCTCCGATACTTCGCGTTTTGGCGGCGGGACGCACGGCTCGATGCCACCGACGAGATCGCGTTCCACCTGGAGATGCGGGTCCGCGACCTCATCGCACGCGGGATGACGGCGGAGGAAGCAAGGCGCCAGGCGGAACGAGACTTTGGCGATGCCGCCGCCATTCAGGCGCAGATGGAGCGCATCGACACCCGTGTCATTCGGCGTGATGCGCGCGTCGAATGGTGGCACGACCTGCGTCGTGATGTGCGCGTCGCCGTTCGCTCCTTGCGGAGCAGTCCGGCCTTCACGGTCACGGCCGTGCTGTGCGCCGCGCTGGGGATCGGCACCACGGCCGCGATCGTGTCGGCGGCGCAGGCCATCCTCGTGCGTCCCCTGCCATATGCCCGCAGCGACGAGCTCGTCGCGATCTACGGCGAGAACACCGCGCGTGGTTTTACGGGCTCGAACATCTCGTGGCCGGACTATCTCTCGTGGCGCGCGGAGAACCGCGTCTTTTCCGGAATCGGCATCTGGACCTGGAACTCGCTCACGCTCGCCGGAACGGCCGGCGATGCCGCACGTTCCGACGCCGAACGCGTCAACGGCGCGATGGTTTCCTCGAACCTGTTTCACATTCTGGGAGTGCAGCCGGCGCGCGGACGATTGTTTGTCGACGGCGAGGACGGCGCGAACGCGGCGCGCGTGGTGCTGCTCGGCGACGATCTCTGGAAGCGGCGCTTCGGTGCCGACTCCGCGATCGTCGGCACGTCGATCTCCATCGACGGCGCTCCCTACACCGTGGTCGGGATCATGAAGCCCCGCTTCAATTTCCCGGCGCGCGGCGAGCTGTGGATTCCATTCGACATCGATCCCCGCAACGAGGAGCACTCGAATCGCTACCACGCCGGTGCGATCGGACGTATTCGACCGGGGGTGACATTCGACCAGGCTCGCGCGGATCTCCATCGCATCGACGCGGCGCTCGAGAAACAGTTTCCCGACATGAATCATGGATGGCGGGCGGATGTCGTACCGATGCGCGAGGATCTGGTCGGTGACCTCCGCGAGCCGTTGAAGGTATTCCTCTGGTCCGTGGCGCTCGTGCTGCTGATGGTGTGTGCCAACGTCGCGAACCTGATGCTCGCCCGCGGCGCGTCGCGGTCTCGGGAGATCGCCGTCCGGAGCGCGCTCGGTGCGTCACGCGCGAGGCTCGGGCGGCAGCTGATGACCGAGAGTCTCGTCGTCGCGTTGCTGGGCGGCGTCTTGGGAGCTGTCATAGCCTGGTGGGGTATTCGGCTGCTGCGCTTCGCGTTTCCCGATCAGACGCCGCCGTTCTTCATCGAGCTATCGCTGAACGGCTGGACGCTCCTCATGGTCGCAGTGATCACCGTGCTCACGGGGGTGCTGTTCGGCGTGTTGCCGACCCTCCGTGGAACCCGGGTCGATCTCAACAGCGATCTGCGCGACGGCACTCGAGGCGCTGGCGACGCATTGCGCCGTTCGCGGTTGAGGAGCGGGCTCGTGATTGCCGAAGTCGGCCTCTCCGTGATGCTGATGATCGGCGCCCTGCTGCTGGTGCGCAGCTACCGCAATCTCTCGGGAACGGATCTCGGGTTCGACGAGAAGGGGGTCCTCTCGGCGCGCATCTCGCTGCCCGAGGCGAGCTATCCGACGCGCGCGCACGCACTCGAATTTTTCGAGCGGCTCCTCGAGCGGCTGCGCCAGGTGCCTGGGGTCACCGTCGTCGGATCGGGACAGGGCATACCATTCAGCGGCTGGAACGTGCAGTCGGGGTCCCACGTGCAGGGAACACCGCTGCCGGCTCGCGGAGAAGAGCTGATCTCGCATTTCCAGCTCGTCAGTCCCGACTTCTTCAAGGCCATGGGCGTCCGGCTTGTTCGCGGTCGATGGCTCACCGAGGCGGATCGGGCTGCGGCGGCACCGGTGGTACTCGTCAACGAAACCATGGTCGCTCGCGCGCTCAATGGGCAGGAGCCCATCGGTCGACGGATTTCCGTCTCCGGTCCAACATACGCGACGATTGTGGGTGTCGTGTCGGATTACCGGCACTATCGGCTGCCCGAGCCAATGGGGCCGGCAACGTATTACAACTATGCATATCGTCCGGTTCACACTCAGACCGTGGTGCTGCGCACGACACTGGCGGAGCCGAGCTCGCTGGTTCCGGCATTGCGCGCGGTCGTGCGCGAGATCGATCCCTCCGTCGCCACCTATCAGGTGCAGACGTTCGAGGAGGCTGTCGACCGCTCGCTGTGGCGGCAACGACTGCAGGGCAACGTGCTCACGATCTTTGCGTCGCTGGCGCTCGGTCTGGCATGTATCGGGTTGTACGGCGTGATCTCGTATGCCGTCGCGCAGCGCCGGCGGGAGCTCGCGGTCCGCGTCGCGCTCGGCGCCACTCGAGGCGACGTAGTCCGTCTCGTATTCGGTGAGAGCGGCGTGCTCGTGGCCGGTGGAGTGGCGCTCGGCCTCGCGGGCGCGGCGTTCGGCGTCCGCATTCTCGAGTCACTGCTCTACGGCGTGAAGGCCGTCGACCCAACCACGTTCGCGACCGTGCCGCTGCTTCTCGCGTTCGTTGCCCTGGTTGCAGCGCTCGTGCCGGCGAGGAGGGCTTCGTCTGTAGATCCGATCATCGCGATGCGGTCAGAGTGAGGGAAATGGGAAGTGGGCTGAGGGACGAGAACGTGGAACGTGGGAAGGAGGTTCCCTCAGTCAGCGCACCCCGCCCGCACCCCCGCCCATGTCGCGGAATCCATCAATGGCGTCGTCTGGTACTTGCCCACGCGATTGAGCGCTTCGAGCTGCGCGATCCGATCGACAGTGCGACGATGACTCGACAGGTAGTTGGCAAAGCGCGGCTCGCTCTCGCGCTCGTCCTCGAGCGTGCGCATGAACGAGACGACGCCTGAGGCATCGATCTCCGCGATGTGAAGCAGCCGGAGTCCCTCGCGGTCCGCGTCGCTCTCGAAGTCGCGCCGATAGCGGAGCATTCCGATGGACCCCGCCACCATCGTGGCGGTCTCCATCCCCGACCCGCCCGACACCGCGGAGATCGCGAAGCGGATGGGGATGTCGCGCAGCATGGTGCGCGTTGTATGGCGTCTCGTCACGTGCGCGACTTCGTGCGCCAGTACGCCGGCGAATTCCTCCGCCGTCTTCGCCGCGAAGAGCAGTCCCTGATTGACCGCGAGAAATCCCCCCGGAGCCGCGAATGCGTTGATCGTGGTATCACGCAGGACGGTCAGTCGGAAATCGTACTGCTGGTTCGGCTGCGCGGCCTCGAGCAGGCGATTGAGCACCACTTGCAGAGGCTGCGTTACGGCCGAATCGGTGCAGATATCACTCTGCGTGGTCATGCGGGCGCCGACGCCGCGACCCAGTTCCGTTTCCCACGATTCCGGCACGCGCGCGGCGGCCCAGTCGGCGGCGGCAGGCGCACCCCAGACA
>JBOHTL010000174.1:0-6540 GCA_050733735.1 Gemmatimonadaceae bacterium | reverse complement strand
TTCTCCACGTTGATGATCTTGCCGCGCAGAGGGAGAATGGCCTGGAACTCCCGCTTGCGTCCCTGCTTCGCGGAGCCGCCCGCCGAGTCACCCTCGACGAGATAGAGCTCGCACAGCGAAGGATCGGTCAGCGAGCAGTCGGCGAGCTTGCCGGGCAGGTTGCCGATGTCGAGCGCCGATTTCCGGCGCGTGAGGTCTCGCGCCTTGCGCGCGGCTTCACGCGCGCGCGCGGCACTGACTGCTTTCTCGACGATGATGTTCGCCGAGCGCGGGTGTTCCTCGAGATATGCACCGAGGAGTTCGCCGACGACGGTCTTGACCGCTGATTCCACCTCGGAGTTGCCGAGCTTCGTCTTGGTCTGACCCTCGAACTGCGGCTCCCGGACCTTCACCGAGAGCACGGCGGTCAGCCCCTCGCGAACGTCGTCGCCGGAGAGTGTGAAATCCGCCTTCTTGAGGAAGCCGCCCTTGTTCGCGTACGAGTTGATGATGCGGGTGAGTGCGGCCTTGAAGCCCGTGAGGTGAGTGCCGCCTTCGTGCGTGTTGATGTTGTTCACGAACGAGAACGTCGTGTCGTTGTACCCGTCGTTGTACTGCAGCGCCAGCTCGATCCCGATGTCGTCCTTCGCGGTCTCGATGTAGATGACCTCGGGGTGCAGCGCCTTGCGGCCGCGGTTCTGGTGCTGCACGAACTCTTTCAGCCCGCCCTTCGCATGGAAGACCTCTTCCTTGGGCTCCTTTTCGCGCTCGTCGAGCAGCGTGATCGTCAGGCCCTTGTTCAGGAACGAGAGCTCGCGGAGCCGCATGGCCAGCGTATCCCAGCGATAAATGAGATCCGTGAAGATGTCGGGATCCGGCTTGAACCAGACCGTGGTGCCGGTCTCCTTCTTCGGAACGTCGCGCAGCGTCTTGAGCCGGGTCTTCGTCTTTCCGCGGACGAAGTCCATGTACCACTCCTTCCCGTCGCGCTTGACCGAGACTTTGAGCTCCTCCGAAAGCGCATTCACGACCGAAACACCAACGCCGTGCAGACCGCCCGACACCTTGTAGGTGTTCTTGTCGAACTTGCCGCCGGCGTGCAGCACCGTCATCGCGAGCTCGACCCCCGGCATCTTCTCGGTCGGATGGACGTCCACCGGAATGCCGCGCCCGTTGTCCACCACGGTGATGGAATTGTCGACGTGGATGGTGACGCTGATACTGTCGGCGAATCCCGCCAGCGCTTCGTCGATCGAGTTGTCGACGACCTCGAACACCAGATGGTGGAGACCGCGCTCGGACGTGGACCCGATGTACATGCCCGGCCGTTTGCGAACGGCATCGAGTCCTTTGAGAACCTGGATTTGACCGGCGTCGTATTTCGAACCGCCGCCCTGCTCAGTTGTGCTGATCGGAGTCGCCACGGAAAGGGGAGAAACGCGTGAAAAGAGCTACCAAACAAACACCGAAAACTGCGGCATTCGACGACTTCTGAAAATAACCGCCGCACCACTCGAAAGCAACGCCCTCACGTCACGCTAAAGCGCGACAAGGCAAGAGTTTAGGCCTCCATCAATCGTGGGGAAAAACGGGCCCGCGAGACAATTGTGACACGGTTCAGGCACGGCGGATCTGCCACCGGATTTTTCGGATCTGCAGACGTCCCGTGCGTTCGTTCAGACGACGCAGAAGCTCCGGCTCCATGAGCGACAATTCCGTCATCCACGCGTTGGTCGTGACTGCCACGAACAACGTACCTTGTGTCGTGACGGACAACGGCTCGGTCACGCGCGCGATCTGTGGTCCCACGAGTGTCGGCCACTCGGGAATCACCGCCGCCTGCGCGACGCGATCACTGAGGCCGGCTTGCGACAGCACGCCGCTGACCACGTCCTTGAGCTTCTGCGGCTTGCGTTTCTTCCCGGCGCTCATGATTCGCGCTCCACGCGGCCGCCCGCCACCCGCGCGCGCGCGAGCGAAGTCAACTCGGCAGGAATGTCGGCGTCCCGTGGCACCACCAAAATGGTCTGTCCGAATCCAATGTCCCGCAGAAGCGCGAGCACGCGCGTCGCCCGGCGCACATCGAGCTCGGCAAAAGGATCGTCGAGCAGAAACACCGGCGCCGCGCCGCGCGCGTCGCGCACCGTCTCCGCTTCGAGCGTTCGCAGCGCGATCGCCGCGGTGCGCTGTTGCCCGGCGGAGCCGAACGTCCGCAGGTCTCGGCCACCGAGCAGCATCCCCAGGTCGTCCCGATGCGGACCAACGAGCGTCACTCCCATGCGGAGGTCGCGGTCGCGCCTGGCAGTCAGTGCCTCGGCCAGCGCGAGTTCGAGACTCTCGGCGTTGGCGTTCACTCCAGTCATGTAGCGCATCTCCATCGGTGCGCCCTCGCCGATTGCGGCGCAACGTTCCGCGAACGGCTTCTGCATGCGAGCGACCCACGTGCGTCGCGTCCGCACGAGGGTGGCGCCGTGCTCCGCGAGTGGCCGCTCCCACACTTCGATGCTGGCGCTGGCGTCGCGCTCCTGCCTTGCTGCCGCGCGCAGCGCCGCGTTGCGACGCTCGAGCGCCCCGCGGTACTGCTGCAGCGCGTGCAGATAGCCGCGCGATGTGAGCGCGAGCATGATGTCGAGATACCGACGCCGCGCGCTCGGTCCTCCGGCGACCAGCTCGACGTCTGTCGGCGAGAACATCACGGCGGGCAGCGTGCCGAGCGCGTCGCTCAGCCGTTCGGCGACGATGCCATCGCGTCGCACCTTCTTGCGCCGTCCCGCACGCTCGAAGCCCACGGACAGCTCGTGCGCGTCCGGAGTGCACAGCCGCGCGTCGATGAAGAAGCCGCTCGCCTCGAAGCGCACCAGGTCCACGTCACGCGCGCCGCGCGCCGAGCGCAGCAGGCTGAAGTAGTACATCGCCTCGAGAAGATTCGTTTTCCCCTGGCCGTTGTCGCCGACGATGGCGAGTCCCGGCGCCGGCAGGGCGAGCTCCAGCCGTTCGAAATTCCGAAAATCCCGCAGCGTCAGCGTCTCGATCCGCGCGCGGGCGGCCTCCGCGAGCGGCGGCGCAGAGCCGTGCATGCGACCGGCTAAGCGCCGCGGAACGACGGAGCGCGCTTCTCGAGAAACGCCGACGTCCCTTCGCGCATATCTTCAGTCGACGCGAGCATCGCGAAGGCCGACGCTTCCAACGCCAGCGCCTCCTCCATCGAGATGTCCGCGCCGCGATTCACGACCTCGACACACTGCGCCAGAGCAAGCGGACCGTTGCCGAGCATCTGCGCCAGCATCGCGCGCGCGGCTTCCACCGCCTGCTCTCCCGTCGGAACCACGCGATTCACGAGCCCGAGGCGATACGCCTCATTGGCGTCGATCATTTCGCCGGTGAGCAGGAGCTGCAGCGCGCGGCCGCGGCCGATCAGGCGTGTGAGTCGCTGCGTGCCGCCGTATCCGGGCGTGATGCCGAGCTTCACTTCGGGCTGCCCGAATTTCGCGCTCTCCGCGGCGACGCGAATGTGACACGACATCGCCAGCTCGCATCCACCGCCTAGGGCGAAGCCGTTGACCGCGGCGATGACGGGCTTCGGCGACGTCTCGAAGCGTCGAAAGACGTCCTGGCCGCGGCGCGCGAGCGCGTAGATCTCGGGACCGGACTTGGATCTCAGCTCCGAAATGTCGGCACCGGCCACGAACGCGCGCCCCGCGCCCGTCACGACGATGCCGCCGACCGCGGCGTCGCCTCGCACCTGGTCGATCGCCTCCCCGAGCTCGGCCATCGTGGCGTCGTTGAGCGCGTTCAGCTTGTCAGGGCGATTGATCGTGATCGTCGCGATGCGTTCGGCGACGTCGACTGCGAGGAAACGGTAGGCCATGGAAGGGTTGGCGGTTTGCGCGTTGAATCTACTGGAATTCGTTGGACGACCGGACCATGACGACAGCGGGCCGGACTGCTTTTTGCCCTTCCGCATCGTGATGCGCGAGCGATGGATACAGCGTCTGGGTTCGCAGAGCTCGGGGTTCAGGTACGTCGGTCCGGATGGCCGGCCGATTCGCGCCCTTCGTTCGCTCACGCGCATCGATGCGATACGAGTGCCCCCCGCCTGGCGCGACGTGCACATCGCGCCCGATGCCCGCCGATCGGTGCAGGCGTGGGGATACGACGCGCGCGGAAGAAAGCAGTACCGGTACAACCGGAAGGCCGTCGAGCAGCGCGAGCTGCGGAAGTATCATCGCGTACGTCAGCTGGCGAAGTCACTCCCCCGGGTTCGGCACATGCTTCGCGCCGAGTCCCATCGCCGTGCGCTGACGCGCGAGGCCGTCTGCGCGATCGCGCTGCGTCTGATCAGTGAGAGCCTCTTCCGCCCGGGGTCGGAACGCTATGCGAAGGAGAACGGCAGCTTCGGCATCACCACGCTGCGGAAGAAGCACGTCGAGTTGTCTGCCGGCGCGGCGGTGTTCTCGTACACGGGCAAGTCGAGCAGGCGACAGCGCCAGCGCATCGTGAATCCGGAGCTCGTGAAGCTCGTGGCGCGCGTGCATCGAACACCGGGGCCGCGACTCTTCCGCTACCGCCGCAGGAATGGCTGGTGCGATCTCGACGCCCGCACGCTGATGTCATATCTGCGATCGCGGATCGGTCCCTTTGCAGTCAAGGACTTCCGTACCTGGGGCGGCACCCTGCGCGCGGCGACAGTGCTTGCCGAGCTCGGGAAGCCGCGCGGGCAGACCGATGCCAGGCGCAATGTCGCGCTGGCGATGCGGCTCGTCTCCGCCGAGCTCGGAAACACGCCGGCGATCTGCAGGTCGTCGTACGTGCATCCGATGGTGCTGGCCCGATACCTCGACGCCGGAGAGACGATCGTTCCCCGCGTCGGCCCCCGTGCGCATTCCACCGCGGAGACGTTCGCGCACTCTCCCGAAGAGCGCGCGCTCATAGCATTCCTGGATCGGCATTTTCCCGAGCGGAGACGCAAGTCGCGGCAGGAGATGGCAGAGGCGGCGTGACGCGCGTTAGCTTGACAGGGCGGCGCAACGGTGCGCCGCCATCATGCTGATGAGTTGATGTCGGATCGTGATCTCGAGCTCGACGCGCTGCGCGCGCAGCTCATTCAATGCCGTCGATGCGATCGCGGCGACGGCGTGCAACCGGTCGTGTCGCTGGCCCGATCCCCGCGCGCCATGCTGGTGGGGCAGGCGCCGGGAAAGACGGAAGCCGGCGGTGGGAATCCATTTGCCGGCCGCGCGGGCAAGACGCTGTTCAAATGGCTGTGGCAGGCCGGCATCGACGAAGCGACCGCGCGCCAGCGCATCTACATCTCCGCCATCACCCGCTGCTACCCGGGACCGAGTCCGAGCGGACGCGGGGATCGCGTTCCCACGCCGGTCGAACGGGCGAATTGCTCCGGCTGGCTGGAGGCGGAGCTGCGTCTCATCAAGCCGGCGCTGGTGATACCCGTGGGACGGCTCGCCATCGACGCATTGATCGGTCCGCTCCCTCTGGACCAGGTCATTGGACGGGAATTCACGCGCGATGCCCGGCCGGGAAGTGTACTTGTTCCACTTCCTCATCCGTCCGGCGCGAGCAGCTGGATTCACGCGCCTGGCCACCAGGCGCTGCTGAACGCCGCGCTTGTCCGGATCGCGCGGCATTGGTCCGCCATCGCGAGCCGGAGACGGGCGGCGTGATCCTGGAGCTCGTTCTCGCCGCGACCGTGGCAGTCGACGACCCGCTTCCGGGAGCGGACAAGGTGAAGCACTTCCTCATGTCTGCGTTCGTGCACTCCGTCTCGTTTTCCGTCGCGCGGGCCGTTGGCGCTGACCGCTCGAACGCACAGCTGGCGGCCGGCATCTCATCGATGTCCGTGGGCTTCCTGAAGGAAGTGCGCGACGCGCGCGTTGCCGGGGGGACCGGATTCAGTGTTCCGGACCTCGTGTTCGACGCCGCGGGGGCCCTTGCAGCCGCGGCGCTTCTGAACGGGACACGGTAGCGTTTCAAGCGTATATTGAAGGGCGATGAAACCGCGCACGAAATTCCTGATCGGGGGCGGGCTGGTGCTCGCTACCGCCGGCTATCTGATGGCGAGCTCCATCAGCGAGACCGGCATGTACTACCTCACCCCCACTGAGCTCGGCGCCAAGCTCCAGGCCGATCCCACGCTGCACGGCGTCGGCGTGAAGCTCGGCGCGCGGGTCGTTCCCGGCACCATCGAGAGAGACGCGGGCGGACGCGAGTACGCGTTCACGGTGACCGACGGCGCGCGCAATGTGAATGTCGTCTACCGCGGGATCGCCCCCGACACCTTCACCGACGGCGTCGACGTCGTGCTCGAAGGCAGAATGGGGACCGACGGGACTTTCCGCGCCACGACGCTGCTCGCCAAATGCGCGTCGCGTTACGAGAACGCGCCTGAGAAGTACCGCGAGACGCCGGGCTACAAAGCCGCGAATTCCCAGGCGTGATCATCGTCGGTGAGCTCTCGCTCTGGATCGCGCTCCTCATGGCGACCTGGTGCGCCACGGTCTCCTTTGCCGGGGGATTCGGGCGGCGCCCTGACCTGATCCACAG
>JBOHTL010000173.1:0-3094 GCA_050733735.1 Gemmatimonadaceae bacterium | reverse complement strand
GTTCGAGAACAAGTACGACACCGTCGTCGGCGAGCGCGGCGTGAAGCTGTCGGGCGGGCAGCGGCAGCGGGTCGCGATCGCGCGCGCCATTCTCGCCGATCCGCGGATACTCATTCTCGACGAGGCGACGTCGTCGCTCGACTCGGAGAGCGAAGCGATGATCCGTGACGGACTCCGCAACCTGCGGCGTGGCCGGACGACGTTCGTCATCGCACACCGGCTCTCTACCATAGAAAGCGCGGATCAGATCCTGGTGCTCGAGGCCGGCGAGATCGTCGAGCGCGGGAGGCACGGCGAGCTCATGTCACTTGGCGGGCGTTACCGGGACCTGCACGATCGCCAGTACGGCATCGAGCGCGACGTGTTCATCAACCCGGGTGAGGATTTCCTGCCCGTGCCCGAGTCGCCCGCGGCGGCGATTCCGACTCCGCGATCGGGCGGACTTTAGGCGCTCCGCGCCTGGCGGGCAAGCGACAGGGGCTCTCGCGCAGCAGCGTTCGATCGGCTTTCTCACGCGGGCGAAACCCTCGCGGCCGCGCTCGGCTCCCGCCACAGTGGCAAGATCACTGCGTTATGGCGCGAGCGATGAAGACCGCAACCCGCACACTTGCTCTCGCGCTCGCTTTCGCCGCCCCGCTTCACGCGCAGGCAGCGACGGCGCCGCTCGAGATCGAGACTGTCACGCGACCGTTCGCGCCGGGCGAGAAGCTCACGTACGCGGTGAAAGTCCCACTCGGCGGCGGCGGCACCGCGGTCGCCGAGATCATAGGGATCGATACCGTGCGCGGCCGCGAGGTGTACCACACCGTTTTCCGCGTCAACGGGTCGATGCTGCTGTTCAAGGTGCGCGACCGGTACGAGAGCTGGTTCGATCCGAATACGCTCGTGTCGCTGCGCTACCATCAGGACATCGACGAGGGACCGTACGAGCGCAACCGCACGTACGAGATCTTCCCGGGCGACAAGTACATCGACCAGGCAAAGCAGGAGCACGAGACGGTCGACAAGCCGCTCGACGACGGCGCGTTCCTGTATTTCCTGCGGACGATCCCGCTCGAAGTCGGGAAGACGTACACCTGGAACCGCTACTTCAAGCCGGATCGCAATCCGGTGCGCGTGACCGTGGTGCGCAAGGAACGGATCCGCGTGCCCGCGGGCGAGTTCGACGCGTTCGTGCTGCAGCCGAAGATCAAGGCGAAGGGAATCTTCGCCGAAGGCGCCAACGCCGAAGTCTGGATCGCGGACGACGATACGCGAATGATGCTGCAGATGAAGACGCGCCTGCCCTTCGGGTCAGTGCAGTTTCAGCTGCGCAGCCGCGAATTCGCCAAGCCGATCGCCAACCGGTAGCTCGTCGTCCGCGCGGGCGGGGCGCGTGAGCTCGCGAGAACACATCGCTCGTCGCGCTCCGCACCGCTAAACGAAGGGTGCCGCACGATCCGGCCAATTTTCGCCCGCGCGCCGGCAACTGCGGGCCAGAAGCTGAAACAGCGAGGGCCAGCGAGCGATCGGGGCCTTTTGCCCGTAGCGTCAGGCCATGGCAATTCTGGCATGTGCTCTTCATGCCAGAATTGGCCAGGCTAGCGAGGACGAAAGGGCCTGTCGCGAGCTAGAACTCGCGTGCGATCAACGAGCAGCCGGGCTGCAGTGCTCCTCGAGCGCGGCCTGGATCTCGGTCGCGATGACCTGCGGCGGACGACCCTCGATCTGCCAGCGTTCCATCATCCACACCAGCTGACCGTCGCGCAGCAGCGCGATCGACGGTGACGACGGCGCATAGCCGGTGAAGTAGCTGCGCGCGCGATCGGTGGCGTCGCGGTCCTGGCCGGCGAACACGGTCGTCAGGCGATCGGGCTTCGCGTTCGCGTGTTCCACGGCGTGCTTCACGGCGGGACGTCCCATGCGCGCGGAACATCCGCAGATGGAGTTCACGTAGACGAGCGTGGTCCCCTTCTCTTTCAGCGACTGGTCGACGTCCTTCGCGCTGCGGAGCTCCTCGAAACCGGCAGTGGTGAGGTCCGCGCGCATCGGCTGCACGAGATCCTCGGGATACATGGCGTTGGAAATTGGCAGTGACATCGGTATTCCTCGTTGACACGAGAGACGAGTCTTGTAACAGGGCGCGTGATGCGTCCTGCCTGACAATCTAAAGACTGTCGATGTCGAAGTCTTCGTCTCGCACGAGCGCGAGGATCGCCGCCTGCGGCACCACGAGATACCGGTCGTTCTCGAACGTGATCTCGACCGCCGCCTTGCGGAAGAACAGCGCGTAGTCGCCGATCTTTGCCTGCATCGGCACGAACCGCGTTTCGCGTTTCGGCGCGAGCCAGGGTTCGTCCGATCCCGCATCCGGCGCGGGGAGCGGCAGGCCTGGACCAGTCGCGACAATCTGCCCGCTCTGCACCGCCTGATTGTCGACCGCGGTCGGCGGCAAGTACAAGCCCACCTTCGTGCGCTCCTCGCCTTCCTCCAGCTTCACGAGCACGCGGTCGCCGACGACTATCAGGTCTTTGCGGGACTTGCGCATCGAAGAGAAATGTAGCGTTTCAGCGTTTCAGCGCGTCGTTTTTGGCTCCGTACGAGTAACGGTGGTACCACATTTCGCGCTGACTTGCTGCATCGTACCGCCATGATCGACTACCGCACTCTCGACGTTTACCAGGACGCGCGAGTTCTCGCGCGGGATCTGTTCCGGATCATTCTACGCCTGCCACTATGGCTCCGGTGGCGCCTGGGAGCTCAGCTGGATGATGCCGTCGAGTCGATTGGCTCAAACCTCGCTGAAGGTTCGGGCCGGAAAAACGTGGCGCACGGGAACACGGAACTCATCCGCTATGGGCACATGGCGCACGGATCCGCCTGCGAGGTCGAGCACCGCATCCAGGGCCTGCGAGATCGCGAGCTGATCTCTGCATCGGAGCACGCAGATCTCGCTGATCGCATCGGCCACATCAAAGCCCGGCTGCTGCGTCTGATCAGTGCCTGGAAGCGCGCAGACCGAGGAAAGCTCGACGAATTGTGAAGCTGAAGCGTCGAAATGTTGAAACGCTGAAACGCTGAATCGCTGAAACGCTGAAACGCTGATGCGCTGAAA
>JBOHTL010000172.1:0-4774 GCA_050733735.1 Gemmatimonadaceae bacterium | reverse complement strand
CTCCTCTTCGCGCTGCTCGCCGCGCAGGGTCTCGTCGGTGAGACGCTGCTGTGACGGACTTCGAGACTCGCTATCCCGGCTACGACGTCCTCGACAAGTGGGACACGCCCGACTGGGACGACCAGACGCGGCGCGTGGTGCGCGAGCGGATCGAGCAGGTGCCGCCGTACCGGTTCTTCAACGCGGACGAGATCGCGACGCTCGAAGCCGTTGTCGAGCGCATCATGCCGCAGCCCGATCGCGCGGACGACGCGCGGGTTGCCATTGCGCCATGGATCGACGCGAAGCTCTTCGAGGATCTGCGCGACGGATATCGGTACGCGGAGCTGCCGCCGCAGCGCGACGCGTGGCGACTGGCGCTGAGCGGATTCGGTGAGGTCGCGCAGGCGCGTCATCACGCGGCCTTCGCGTCATTGACGCCGGAGCAGCAGGACGACATCCTGCGGTCGATCCAGCGCGGGGAGCCGCGCGACGGAGCCTGGAGCCGCGTCCCGCCCGCGCGGTTCTTCAAGAACGTGCTGTGCTCCGTGGTCGCGAAGATCCATTACGCGCATCCCACGGCGTGGAGCGAATGCGGCTACAACGGGCCGTCGTCACCCCGTGGTCACGTGCGAAAGTGGATCGGCGGGGTGGATCCATGGGAAGCGCACGAGGCGAAGTAGCCGGCACTCCGCGCATGACTGACGCTGGTACCGACAGACCAATGCGGGCGCCCGGCATCCACGGTCAGCAGATGCGGATGCGCGACTGGTCCAATAGCGTCGTCGATTTCTGCATCGTCGGCGCCGGCGCCGCGGGGGGCGTGCTGGGCGCGAAGCTCGCCGAGTACGGGTTCTCGGTCGTGATGCTCGACGCGGGGCCGCACTGGGATCCGACGCGCGACTTCGTCTCGGACGAGCTGGGATCGCGCGCGCTGTTCTGGACCGACGAACGCATCTCCGATGGCGGCGACCCCATCGAGCTGGGATCCAACAACTCCGGACGCGGCGTGGGAGGCAGCACCGTGCACTACTCGATGATCGCGATGCGCGCGCATCCGGACGATTTCCGCCGCGGCACGCTGCACGGCTCCGTTCCGGGGGCCGATCTTCGCGACTGGCCGCTCACCTTCGACGACCTGGAGCCGTACTACGACGAAGTGGAAGACGCGCTCCAGGTGGCGGGCCCGACCCACTATCCGTGGGGCCGGAGGCGCAAACGCTATCCGCAGCGCGAACACGATCTCGACGCCAGCGCCAAGCTGCTGGTGTATGGATGCACGAAGCTCGGCATCCCCGTAGCGCCCGCGCCGATCGCGACGCTCAGCGCCCCGCACGAGGACCGTCCGCCGTGCACCTATCGCGGGTTCTGCAACTACGGCTGCACGACCAACGCGAAGAGCTCCATCCTCGTGACGTACGTGCCGCGCGCCATCCGCGCGGGCGCGGAGGTGCGCCCCAACTGCATGGCGCTGCGCGTGGAGCACGATGCCGGGGGACGCGTGAACGCCGTCGTGTACGCGCGGGAACGTGGGCGTGCGACGCAAACGGAGTCACAGCGCGCGCACAACGTGATTCTCGCCTGCTACGCCGTGGAGACGCCGCGTCTCCTCCTCAACAGCACGTCGTCGCGATTTCCGCATGGCCTGGCCAACGATTCGGGGTTGGTGGGCCGCTATTTCATGGTGCACACCGGCCAGCAGGTGTTCGCGCGCTTCGAGGACCGCATCAACCAGTACAAGGCGCCGCCGCCGGGCGGCTCCATCACGGAGCACTTCAACCGCACGATGTCGGACGCGGACTTCCTTTGCGGCTATACCATAGAAGTGGTCGGGCCGCACATCGCGGACTTCGCGCAGCGGCTGACGACGGCACGCGACCTGTGGGGCGCGGCGCTCCGGCGCGAGATGCTGGACTACAACTTCTGGTCCCCGCTCGGCATCGTCGGCGAAGTGCTGCCGCAGCGCGACAATCGCGTGGAGCTGTGGGCGGACGAGCGCGACGGCTTCGGTCTGCCCATTCCCCGCGTCGTGTTCACGCATCACGAGAACGACCGCCGCCTCGTGGATCACGCGGTCAGGAACATGACTCGCATCCTCGAGGCGGCCGGCGGCCAGAACCCGTGGAAGGCGGACCGCACGGCGCACCTGCTCGGCGGCTGCCGCATGGGTGTCGATCGCGCCGACTCGTTGGTGAACGCCGACTGCCGGGCGCACGACGTGCCGAATCTCTTCATCTGCGACGGCTCGGTGTTCCCCACATCGCTGGCGGTGAACCCGTCGCTGACCATCGAGGCCATCGCCGCGCGCACCGCGGACCGCATTCGCGATCTCCGCTCGCGGCGCGACCTCTGATGCCGGCGCGGGTGGATGACCTGCGCGTGAGCACGTACGTGGTACCCACCGAAGCCCCCGAATCGGACGGCACCTTTGAGTGGATGCGCACGACGATGGTGCTCGTGCAGCTTCGCAGCGGCTCGGTGACGGGGCTGGGGTACACGTATGCCGACCACGCGACGGCCGTGTTCATCGGCGAGCATCTTCGCGATGTCGTCGTGGGTCAGGACGCCATGCAACCGCAGCGGCTATGGGACGCGATGCGTCACGCCATTCGCAACGTCGGGCGCCCCGGCGTGGCGTCGATGGCGATGGCCGCCGTCGACTGCGCCATCTGGGACCTGAAGGCGCGTCTCCTGAACATCCCGCTGGTCACGCTGCTCGGAGCCCGCCGCGATGCGGTACCACTGTATGGAAGCGGCGGGTTCACCTCGTACCCGGAACGCGAGCTCGCGGCGCAGATGCGCCGCTGGATCGACAGTGGACTGACAATGGTGAAGATGAAAGTCGGCCGCGATCCGGCGGTCGACGTTCAGCGCGTTCGCATCGTGCGCGACGCCATCGGAAGAGACGCCGAGCTGTTCGTCGACGCCAACGGCGCCTACACGCCGCGTGAGGCCATCGGGCAGGGCGAGCGCTTCGCGGACGCCGGCGTCACCTGGTTCGAGGAGCCGGTCTCGTCGGACGATCTCGCGGGTCTGGCCCGCGTGCGTCGCCACCTTGGCGATCGCATGGACATCGCGGCCGGCGAGTACGGCTACGATCTGGTCTACTTCCAGCGCATGCTCGACGCCCACGCGGTGGACGTGATTCAGGCCGACGTGACACGGTGCGCCGGGATCACCGAGCTGCTGCGCGTCGCTGCCCTGTGCGAAACGCGCAACGTACCCCTGTCGCTGCACACGGCGCCGGCACTGCATCTCCACGTCGCATGTGCGGTCGAGCGCGTGAGGCATCTGGAGTACTTCTTCGATCACGAGCGCATCGAGCGGATGTTCTTCGACGGCTTTCCCGTGCCGGTCGCAGGTGCGCTGGCGCCGGATATTTTCCGTCCGGGCAACGGACTTCTGTTCCGGGAACGGGACGCCGAGCGGTTCCTGTTACGCTGATCGCGTGGCTCGCTTCCGTGCCGGTGTCGCGGTCGCCTTGCCGCGCCGCTCCTGGACGCGCACCCGCGCCAATTTGCGCACGAGCTCCACGGGGATGGGCTCGTCGAGCGCGAAGCGCAGCGTCCCCGCGCCGTGGCGATGGCGCGCGAGCGTCTTGCCGTAGCGTTTCACCATCTCCCGCGTCACCGGATACACACTGACATGTTCCTTGAACGCGGCGATGTACAGCAGGTACTTCCCGTCGAGATAGAAGGTGGGAATGCCGTAGCTGATTCCCTCGGTCACCTTCGGTGCAACGCTCCGGATGGCGGAGCGCAACTGTTTCAGCGCCCGTCTCGCCGCCGGCGGCCGTTTGGCGATGTAATCGGAAACCGTCATAGGGGGAGATGGGAAGGGTTCCGTAAGACTATAGGCGATCTGGCGCAACCACGTTCCGCGGTGCATGCTCAGGCTCCAACCCCCCAGCGACCGATGATGATCGCGCATCGACACAATCCGGAATGACGCACCGCGCCTTTCGCGATCACAACGGCCGAACCTGGGACGTGTGGGAAGTACACCCGACGATGGCCGAGCGAAGAGACGCGCGCCGCGGCAATCGGATCGCGGTCGAGCGGCGCAAGCACTCGCAGCCGCGCGCGTCGCTGCCGATAACGCTGCGACACGGATGGCTGGCGTTCGAGAGCAGGGCAGAGCGCCGCCGCCTGGCACCGATACCAGCCGACTGGTCGTTGATGACCGACGATCAGCTGGCGGAGCTGCTCGCGCGCGCGGACATGAAAGGGAAGACACGCCGGCTCATCGAATAGACTCCGCCCTGAAGCAGGTATCTCGACGACGATAGACTCGGCGCCGCGCCGTGCGTATCATGCTGTACTGGCGGCACATTGCTACCACGCGGAACAGTTGGATGGGAGCAGCGCGTGAGTCTCATCGCACATTTCGGGAAACGACCAACGGAGGGATCGTGGCGATCTCGCGACGTCTTCCCGGCAAGCTCCGCGACGCACTTGGCTCCGACGCGGCGGAGGAGCTCGTGACGATCGTCGACGAGCTCCGCGCCGAGCGCGCAGAGCTGCGCAGCGATATTGCACAACTGGGCGCGGAGCTGCGTACGGAAATCAGGGCATTCCGCCACGACATGGACGCGCGGTTCGACAGAGTGGATGAGCGCTTTCAGACACTGGAACGGCGGGTTGGAGACGTCAAGTCAGACTTGATGAAGTGGTCATTCGTGTTCTGGGTTGGAGCGGTCAGCGCTATCGCCATGCTGGCGCGCGTGCTCGAACCCTGACAAGCGCTCCGGAGGCCAGACCTGCTTGAAGCCGTGCAGCATCGACGACGCCTGGAC
>JBOHTL010000171.1:0-3873 GCA_050733735.1 Gemmatimonadaceae bacterium | reverse complement strand
CCCCAGTACGCTCCGGCGCGCCAGTGGTATCAGTTCCTGCTCGCATCACGCGGGCGTGTCGATCAGGCGCTCGTCGAAGGGCTCACCGCGGTAGAGCTCGACCCCGGCTCCGTCTCGGCGCGCCGGTCGATCGGGTGGGGATACCTCTACGCGCGGCGGTACGACCAGGCGCGCTTCCATCTCGACCGCGCCATCGCGATGAATCCGAACGCCGAGGAGACCTATCGAATACTCGGCATCACACTCTCGCTCGAAGGCGATCATGCCGAATCGGAGCGCGTGCTTCGCGAAGCGGCCGCGATGCCTGAAGCCGGCAGCTACACGATGGCATCGCTGGGATACGCGCTGGCTCGCGCCGGGAACACCAATGAAGCGCGGTCCATTCTCGGCTCGCTCGAGCAGCAGCGACGCGACGGCTACGTGTCACCCGTCGCACTGGTCACCATCCTGCTCGGTCTCGGAGACGTCGAGCGCGCCCTCGACTGGGCCGACGTCGCGCTCGAGGAGCGCCGCGGATGGCTCGCATACCTGAAGGTGAATCCGCTGCTCGATCCGATGCGCGGCCACCCGCGCTTCGACGCGCTGATCCGCCGGATGAAGCTCTAGAGCCGATCCACGCGAACGTCCGCCACACCTTCGGCGGAGTAGCGCACGAACACCTGCCAGGGTTGGCAGCAGACCGGGCAATCCTCGACGTAGTCCTGCGCGTCGCCGCTTCCCGGGTCGAGCATCAGCGTCCCCGGCTCGCCGCAGTACGGGCAGGTCACGACCGCTTCGACATCAGCGGTGCCATCGCCCAGTGGAAAGTCTTCGTCGAGTGTCATTCCGATCCTGGAGAGATCGCGACCAACGCTTCAACGCGGAAAGGACGCGGAAGAAGCGGAAACTACGCTGAACTGCAGGAGGTTGGTGGAATGCGCGTCAGGGTGCAATGCGCAGTTCACACATGATGCCGTCCAGCGTCGTTTCCTGCTGGTTCCGTCGTTTCCGCGTCCAGCTGTCGGTCGCGATGCCTGGTTTGTCTCGCGGCCCGCGCGCATCATTAGGGCATGAGACTTTCCGCCCTGCTCGCTCTCGCGCTGGCCGCATCGTGCGCCAGGACGCCCGCGGTTTCCGCGACCCTCGCCAGCGACGACGCCCTGCCGCGCGCGCGCGACTTGCATGCGCGCATCATCACGATCGACACGCATGACGACATCCCCTTCAACTTCGCGACCGCTGAAGTCGACCCGCTGAACGCCGACCGGCAGGTGAATCTCGAGAAGATGAAGGCCGGCGGCCTCGATGTCGGATTCTTCATCGTCTACGTCGGCCAGGGACCGCGAACGCCGGAAGGCAACGACAGCGCCACAGCGCGTGCGCGCACGAAGTTCGACGCCATTCATCGCATGGTGCGCATGTACCCCGATCGCATCATGCTCGCGACCTCGCCAGACGACGTGGAGCGCGCCAAGCGCGAGGGCAAGCTCGCGGCGGCGATCGGGATCGAGAACGGCTACGTCATCGGCAAGGACCTAGCGCTCATCGGGGAATACCACAAACTGGGCGCGCGCTACATGACCCTGGCGCATGGCAGGAACAACGACGTCTGCGACTCATCCACCGATCCGGACGGGCCGGAGCACAACGGTCTGAGCGCCTTCGGACGTGAGGCGGTGAAGGAAATGAACCGTGTCGGCATGATGGTCGACATCTCCCACGTCTCGCGCGACTGCATGATGCAGGCGACGGCGCTCTCCACGCTGCCTGTGATCGCGTCGCACTCGAGCACCAAGGCGTTCGCCGATGTGCCGAGGAACCTCGACGACGACCAACTGCGCGCAATCGCGCGAAACGGCGGCGTGGCGCAGATGGTGGCCCTCGCCGCATACGTGAAGGTCGATCCGTCCGAAAAGCGCGCCGCGATCGATTCACTGAGACGCGCGATGGGAATTCGCGGTGGACGCGGGGCGATGGCGTCGCTCACGGCCGAACAGCGCGCCGAATACCAGAGCCGCATGAGCGAGATCGAGTCGAAGTGGCGGGGTCCGAACGTCGCCGACTTCGTCAATCACATCGATCACGCGGTGAAGGTCGCCGGGATCGATCACGTCGGCATCAGCTCCGATTTCGACGGCGGCGGCGGAATCACCGGCTGGCGCGACGCCAGCGAGACGATGAACGTCACCGCGGAGCTGATCCGGCGCGGCTACAGCGAAGCGGACATCCGCAAGCTGTGGGGCGGCAATACGCTCCGCGTCTGGCGCGCCAACCGAAGGTGAGCGAGCGCGCCACGGCAATTCTTGCGCGCAGCTCAATCAGCGCGGACCGGCGAGCGAACGCTTCAGCAGCGCGTCCGCGGCTGCGCGACCGGACGCGATCGCGCCGTGGACGGTGCCGTTCCGTCCTTCCCTGTCGGCGTGCTCACCGGCGAAGTACAGCGTGCGCCCAACCGGCTGCGCGAGGGCGCGTGCGGCGCCGTCTCCGTCCACGCCCACGTAGCTGTACGCGCCGCGCGCATACGGGTCATTGGTCCAGTCGTGGACGAATGCCGCGACGACGCGGCGGCTGACCGCCCGCGCGGAGAGGCCCACGATCTTCGCGAACGAGTCGATCGCGGCCGCGACGATGTTTTCCTGGCCGGATCCCGACAGCTCGGCAGCGGTTGGACCACCGCGCCAGCCGACGAGCATCGGTGCGCGCACCGGGTACGGCGTCCACCAGACCGGGAAGGCAACGGCGTCGCGGGAATGCAGGAACGACAGGGTATCGAACCGCTCGTCTCCGGCGTGTTTCGCAAACGACTTTCCCGCCCAGAAAGGTTCATCCACCTGCAGCACGACTTTCACGACGTGTCCCATGAACAGCCGCGTGACGTTGCGACGCAGTGGAGGCACGTCGGGCTCGAACTCAACGGCCCCTGGTCTTCCCTGCTCGGTTTGCAGGACGCCGAGCGGCAGCGTGATGATCGCCGCGTCAGCGGTGATGTGCGACGCCGTGCCATCGCGGCGACGCTGAAACTCCACATCGACGCTGCCGGCGCGCCAGCGTACCGCACGGACCTCGCAGTCGAAGTCGATCCGGTCTCGCACCGGGTTCGCCAGCGCGTCGACGATCGAGCCGTACCCTTCCAGCACGCGTCCGATCCGCCGCTCTCGCACGTCCCCGCGCGGACTGCCGCCCTCGGCCAGCGAACGCTCGCTGACCATGTGAGCGTCGGCGGCGTGAAAGCCTTCCACGTACTGGCGCGCGAGCTGACGATCGTCTGATCTCGCGCTGCGCATCGCCGCGAGGGCGTCCGCGAACGACCGGTTCTTCGCGCGATCCTCTCGCAATCGCCGCATCACGCGGTCGAGACGCTCCCAGAAATCGTCCATCAGCACGAGCCGCCCGCGGCGACCGCTCCATCGCCGGCCCGCAACATCCACGAGCCGCGCCCCTTCCCGGCCGGCGATATCATCGATCTCGGGAGTCTCACCGTGAAGGAACTCCGCCCCCATCTCGATCGGCGTGACGAGGCCGGGGGCGGACCGGGTCCACACGCGGCCACCGACACGGTCGCGCGCTTCGAGCACCGTGACGTCGAGTCCGGCATCGACGATGCGAGACGCGGCCGCCAGTCCCGCAACCCCGCCACCGATGACTACTACACGTTCAGTCATGCGTGGTGCGCTCGTTGCTCCATGTGTGCGCGACATGCTGAGCATTCTCAAGACCGCATTCCGCGACTTCACCGACGACGAGTGTCCGGTCCGCGCCGCCGCGCTCGCCTACTATACCGTCTTCGCGCTTCCGCCGCTGCTGGTACTGCTCATCATGATCGCCGGCGCCCTCTGGGATCCGCAGGACGTGCAGCGTGCCATGGAGACCCAGTTCTCGGGTCTCGTCGGCCAG
>JBOHTL010000170.1:0-3161 GCA_050733735.1 Gemmatimonadaceae bacterium | reverse complement strand
CCGTCATGCTCACCGTGGGCGCCGGTCTGCTGCTTCGGAGCTACGACCGTCTGTCCAACGTGCCGCCCGGTTTCGACGCCGACGGCGTGCTGACGATGACGCTCACCATCCCGGCGTCGCGCTACGACTCCGCGGCGAAGGTCATCGGCTTCTATGAATCGCTGCGGCAACGGCTCGAAGCGCTGCCGGGAGTCGATCGCGCCGCCGCGGTGACCGAGCTGCCGGCGACCACGACTTCCTGGTCGAGCAGCATGGGGGTCTACGGACGCGAGCCGCTGCCGCAGACCGACATCCTGCACCGGGAAGTTCTGGGAGACTATTTCCGGACGATGCGCGTTCCGTTGATCCGCGGGCGCACCTTCACCGACGCCGATCGCCTCGACGCACCGCCGGTGGTGGTCGTGAACGAAGCGCTCGTGAAGGAGTTCTTTCCGAATGAAAATCCCGTGGGCCTCCGCATTGCGTTCGATCGCTTCCCCGATTCGACCTCCACCTGGCGCACGATCGTCGGCGTCGTGGGCAGCGAACGGCAGGGCAGTCTTGCCATGCCGCCAAGGCCGGAGATCTTCGCGCCGGTGCTGCAGGACTGGCGGCGCGGATACTCGATGGTCGCGCGCATGCGCGATGGCCGGGATCCCATCAGCATCGCGGGCCCGGCGCGGCAGGCGGTGCGCGACCTGGATTCACTGATCGCCGTCGAAAGCATCCGTCCCATGACAGAAGTGCAGTCCGCCGCGTTGTCGCGGGAGCGGTTCATCGGCGTGCTGGTGTTCGTCTTCGCCGCGACTGGCGTGCTGCTGGCGCTGGTCGGCGTCTTCGGCGTGCTCGCGCAGCTGGTGCAGACGCGCTGGCGCGAGATGGGTATCCGCCTGGCACTCGGCGCGCAGCGCGCGCAGGTGCGCTGGATGGTCGTGGGCCATGGAACGCGCCTGCTCACCATCGGAACGGTTGCCGGCCTGCTCGCCGCCGCGCTGGCCACGCGCGTGCTCGAATCGCTGCTGTTCGAGGTGCGTCCGCTGGACGCCCCTACATACGCAGGGGTCGCCGCACTCGTGACGATCGCCGGGATGGTCGCGGCGTGGATCCCGGCGCTCAGAGCCAGCCGGGCGAATCCGGCGGTGACATTGCGTTCGGAGTGACCATTCGAGCGTCTCACGTGGTTTAGATTGTGAAGCGGCTTTGCTTGCAGCAGCCTTCACGCTGCGATAGCATTGACGCCTCGACACACTGGCCGGGTTGACCGCCTCGAAGCGGAGCGCGGGTCCGATACCGTGCGTTGAACCCCGCCGCACACAGTTTTTCCTCCACAACAGCCCCCCTACAGGAGGGTCCATGGCAAAACGCCCGTTCTTCGGCGCGTTGGCGGTACTGCTTCTACCCATTTCGCTCGCCGCACAAGACCGGCAGATCACCGGTCGCGTGACACAATCCGGAACCGATCAACCCATCGAGAACGCGGCCGTGACGGTCGTCGGCACCACGCAGGCGGCTCGCACCGATGCGCAGGGTACCTACACCATTTCCGCGCCGTCCGGCAACACCACTCTCAGCTTCCGCGCGCTCGGCTATTCGCCGCGTGAGATCGAGGTGGCCGCCAACCGCTCCTCGGTGGACGTCACCATGACCCGCGACGCCTTCCGCCTGGCCGACGTCGTCGTCACGGGCCAGGCCACGACCGTGGAACGCCGCAGCGCCACGACCGCCAGCGCATATGTCACTGGCGAGGACGTGTCCAAGGTCGCCGCGCCCACCTTCGAGAACGCGCTGACCGGCAAGATCAGCGGCGTGAACATCCAGTCGAACTCCGGCGCCCCCGGCGGCGGCATTCAGCTGCAGATCCGCGGCAACAACACCATCCTCGGCTCCTTCGATCCGCTGTACGTCGTGGACGGAGTGATCTACTCCAACGAGCGCATCGCCAGCGGCCGCGGCGACGTCAACGACGCCGCCTTCGCGACGGCCGAGGACGACGCGGTGAACCGCACGGCGGACATCAACCCCGCCGACATCGCCAGCATCGAGATCCTCAAGGGCGCCGCCGCGTCGTCGATCTACGGATCGAAGGCCGCCAACGGCGTCGTGATCATCACGACCCGCCGCGGCCAGGCCGGGCGCACGCAGGCCAACCTCCTTCAGCGCTTCGGCCAGTTCCGGCCTCTGAAGACGCTCGACAGCCGGCGATTCACCCAGGCCGAAGCGATCGCCAAGTACGGCGCCGGGGTGGCGCACTGGTTCGCGAACAACGCGAATCCGTACTTCAACCACTACGACCAGATCTACACCGACAGCCCCCTCTCACACGAGACGATCGGCGACGTGAGCGGCGGCGCGGGACAGACCCGGTATTTCGTCAGCGCCGGCTGGAAGACCGACAAAGGGATCGAGCTGAACACCGGCTTCGACCGCGGCACGCTGCGCGCCAACGTGGACCAGGGAATCGGCGACCGCACCGAAGTGCGGGTCTCCAGCGTGTACACCCGCGCCCAGCACGACCGGGGCTGGAACAACAACTGTAACAACTTTGCCTGCCACGGCTACGCGTTCCCATATACGCCAAGCTTCGTGGACATCAGCGAGAAGGACGCGCAGGGGAACTACCTGACGCCCGACTGGGGCATTCAGTCCAACACCAAGATGCTGTCGGAGCTCGCGGTGAACCACGAGGAGACCGACCGCTTCACCGGCGGGGTCAACCTCACCTTCGACGCGCTGAGGCGCGAGAGCCAGACGCTCCGCCTCGTCGGCGGCCTCGGTCTCGATGCCTTTGCGCAGAACAACCAGGTCTGGAGCCCCAACGAGCTGTTCCACGAGATCCCGCAGGCGGATCCCGGCGAGGCCATCGAGGGAAATGGTCTGAGCCGCTTCTACAACTGGAACGCCAACGCCATTCACACCTGGCAGGGCAGCAGCCTGTTCTCGGCCACGACCTCCTTCGGCATGCAGTACGAGGATCGCCGTCTCAACGTGAGTCGTATCCGCGCGCAGAACCTGATCCCCGGTCAGCGCAACATCGATCAGGGAACGCTCGTCGGCGTGAGCGAGGACCTCACGCAGGAGCGCACGGTGGCGCTCTACGCGCAGGAAGAGGTGCGTCTCTTGAATGAGAAGCTGCTGCTGCAGGCCAGCCTCCGCGCCGAGCGCAGCAGCGTGAACGGCGACAT
>JBOHTL010000169.1:0-3600 GCA_050733735.1 Gemmatimonadaceae bacterium | reverse complement strand
GCCAGCGCCTTCATCGCGCCACGCAGCGTGTCGATGCTGCCGTGCAATGCGAGCTTGACCGCGGTGGGGTACACGTCGTTCGTGGACTGGCTGAGGTTGACGTGATTGTTCGGGTGCACCGTCTGGTACTCGCCGCGCGGCCGCCCCAGCAGCTCGAGCGCACGGTTCGCGATCACCTCGTTGGCATTCATGTTCGTCGAAGTGCCGGCACCTCGACGAACATGAACGCCAACGAGGTGATCGCGAATCGGGCGCTCGAGCTGCTGGGGCGCCCGCGGGGGGAGTACGACACCGTGCACCCCAACGAACACGTCAACCGCAGCCAGTCGACGAACGACGTGTATCCGACGGCGGTCAAGCTCGCGCTGCATGGCAGCATCGAGTCGCTTCGGGGCGCGCTGTCGGCCCTGGCGTCGTCGTTTCTCTCGAAGGGAGAGGAGTTCTCGCCGTTCGTGAAGATGGGGCGCACCCAGCTGCAGGACGCCGTGCCGATGACGCTCGGCCAGGAGTTCACTGCCTTCGGCCATACGATCCTGGAGGACGTGGAACGCCTGAGCGAAGCGCAGGCTCTCATACGAGAGATCAACATGGGCGCCACAGCGATCGGGACGCGCATCAACGCGCCAGCGGGGTACGCGGAGCAGGTTCGCGCGCATCTGGCGCGCATCACCGGCCTGTCCCTCATCACCGCTCCGGATCTCATCGAGGCGACGGCCGACACCGGCGCCTTCGTGCAGTTGTCCGGCGTGCTCAAACGGTCGGCCGTCAAGGTATCAAAGATCTGTAATGATTTGCGGCTCCTGAGCTCGGGACCGCGTGCGGGTCTGGGCGAGATCAACCTCCCGGCGATGCAGCCGGGCTCGTCGATCATGCCGGGGAAGGTGAACCCGGTGATCCCGGAGGTCGTGAACCAGGTCTGCTTCGACGTGATCGGCGGGGACGTCACCGTGACCCTCGCCGCTGAAGCGGGGCAGCTGCAGCTCAACGTCTTTGAGCCGGTCATCGCGTATCGGCTGCTGCGCAGCATCGAGACGCTGCGGAACGCCTGCATCGTGCTGCGGGAGCGCTGCGTCGAGGGAATCACGCCGAACCCCGATCGCATGCGCTACTTCGTGGAGCACTCCATCGGGGTCATCACCGCGCTCGTGCCGCGGCTCGGCTACGAGACCGCGACGGCCGTCGCGAAGGAGGCGCTGGAGTCCGGGCGCGGCGTGTACGATCTCCTGCTCGAGAAGAAGCTTCTGTCCCGCGACGAGCTCGATCGTCTGCTCAACCCGGACGCGATGACCGGGCGGCCATGACGGCACGCCGTCGCAAACGGCTCGACCCCTCGGCGTTCCAGCTGCCGGCGGATCGCATCAGGGCGGGCGAGTTCGGGGAGCAGTCGATGGCCGTCGCCGCGACCGTGCTGCGCGGCGCCAGGAAATCGCCTCGCGTGGTCATGCAGATCACGGCAAAGCAGGGCGGTTGGCTGGCGGGAATCGACGAGGCGATCGCGATCCTCAAGCTCGGCGTCGAGGATTGGAGCACACTCACCGTGAATGCGCTCTACGAGGGTGACCTGCTCGACGAGTGGGACACCGTGCTGACCATCGAAGGGGACTACGCCGATTTCGCGCACCTCGAGACCGCCCTGCTCGGCGTTCTGTGTCATCGCACGCGGGTGTGCACGAACATTCGCGAGATCGTCGACATCGCCCGAACGAAGACGGTGCTGTTCTTCGGCGCTCGCGACGAGCACTACGCGATGCAGCCCGGCGACGGCTTCGCCGCGATGATCGGCGGGGCCAAACAGGTGTCGACGGCTGCGCACGGATCACTGCTCAACGGCAAGGTGGTCACGACTGTGCCGCATGCGTTGATCGCCGCGTTCGCCGGAAACACCATTGCCGCGACCAAAGCGCTGGCGGCGCACCTTCCGGAGGACGTGCATTTGCTGGTGCTCGTCGATTACGAGAACGACGTGGCACGGACGGCGGTCGAAGTCGCGGGCGCGATCGGCGATCGATTGTGGGCCGTGCGACTCGATACCTCGGAGCACATGGTCGACAAGTCGTTGCTCGGTCAGCTCGGGTCCTTCCGTCCGACGGGAGTGAACCCCCAGCTCGTCTGGAACGTTCGCAAGTCACTCGACGCCGAAGGGTTCGGCGACGTGCAGATCGTCGTCTCCGGCGGATTCGACGCCGAACGCGTCCAGGACTTTGAGGACGAAGGCGCTCCGGTGGACGCCTATGGGATCGGTTCTGCCGCGTACAAGGGGACGTTCGACTTCACGGCGGACATCGTGACAGTGGGGGGAAAGCCGCAGGCGCGGGCGGGACGGAAGCTGAGGGAGAATCCGAAGCTGGAGCGAGTCAAGTGAGGGAAGAAGGGGAAAGGGAAATGGGAAAAAGTGAGGGACGAGGAATCAGGGGCAGGCGACAAGGGGCGATTCAGCGTTCGTTCCCACTGTGAGTGCTTCCTTTCCCAACCTGCCGTTCCCCACGTTCCTCGCTTTTCCTCCTTACCGTTCCCCTCATTCCCTAGATTTGCCTCATGGCCGGAAAGCAACTAGATGGAGCTGGTCAGGCCCGAATGACCACGCTCAACGATGCGCTGGAACTGCATCAGCGCATCCACGCGCTCGTCGAGACGTATGCGCTCCAGGTCAAGCAGAACAAACCAGCCGGAAGCATTCTCCAGAATCTGAAGCGGCAGATGCCGCTGCTGGCCGGCAAGCTGAAGGGCCAGTTCGGCATGATCTCCGATCTCGCGACGTCGGTGAACATGCAGATGTCGCGCGGGGCAAGCGATCAGATGCGCGTGCGGGTGATGCGTGAGGGCGTGGCATCGATCCGACAGCAGATCGAGATCGCCATCGCACATACGCTCGCAAAGCACGAGGTCAGGGATCCCAAGCACGGCGAGACGCAGGACCAGCAAGGTTGATTCGACCGAAAGGGCTGCATACCTTGCCCGTGCTCGTCGGGTGGTTTCATCACGAGCGTCGGCGCGCATTTACGGGCGCGTGAACGCTCAGAACTGTCGGTAACAGGATACCGCATGCCCACGGACTCCCGCCCGCGCCGGCTGCCGAAAGCCGCGCTGACGGTCGCACTCGCCCTGCTGTCCGGGTGCGTGCAGAACCCGAATTCGGTTTTTCACTCTCGCACGGAATTCAACAGAGACGTCGGCGGACTGTTCGAGCTGTTGATATGGCTCGGCACCATCGTCTTCGTGTTTACCGAGGTCCTGCTGCTTTGGACGCTCTGGAAGTATCGCAGCCGTCCGGGCAAGCCGCGCACGCCCGAGCAGGTCCACGGCAATACCAAGCTCGAGATCGTCTGGACGATCATCCCCGCGGTGGTGCTCGCGGTGATCGCGATCCCCACCGTGCGCGTCATCTTCAAGACGCAGGCGGCCGCTGCCCCCGACGCGCTGCAGGTCGAGGTGATCGGCCACCAGTGGTGGTGGGAGTTCCGGTATCCGGAATACAACATCACGACGGCGAACGAGGTCTACCTGCCCGTCGGCCGTACGGTGAACTTTCACCTCAAGACCCACGACGTCCTTCACTCGTTCTGGATTCCCGGGCTCGGCGGCAAGCGCGACCTCGTGATC
>JBOHTL010000168.1:0-4128 GCA_050733735.1 Gemmatimonadaceae bacterium | reverse complement strand
CCAGTCCGCGAGCGTCTTGCCGTTCAGGTCCGGCTGCCACCGGACATTCGAAAACTGCACACGGGCGATGTCGCCACCGCCGCGATCATTCAGAATGTTGAAGATGATGCCATTCCTGATGCTGTCGCGGAGGACTGGATCCTTGATGCGTCGCGCGAACGCCGTGTCGCCGCCGCCGAACGCCCAGTTTGGAATGAGAACGGAGATGCCCGTGGACGTCGCCGTGTATGGATAGACGTCGGCCATGACGTCGATGCCGAGGCTGCGCGCCGAGTCGATCATGGCGAGGGTACGGACACTCTGACCCCACCTCATCTGTCCGACGGCCTTGTGGTGCGTGAGGACAACGGGAATCTTCCCGTCGCGACCGATGGTGATCGCCTCAGCGACGCCGGCGACGAGGCCGAGTCCCTCTTCGCGCAGGTGCGACGTGTAGATGCCGCCGGAGTCCGCGGCGACGCGCGACAGCGCGATGACCTCGTCGATCTTCGAGAAATTGCCGGGCTGATAGCGCAACCCGGTGGACATGCCGAACGCACCGTCGCCCATGGCCTCTGCGACGAGCCCTTTCATGCGGGTCAGCTCATCGGGTGTCGGCGCGCGATTCGCCATCCCCATGACCTCACGACGGACGCTGTTGTGTCCAATCAGATAGCCGACGTTGATCCCGATCGTCTGTTTCTCCCGCGCCGCCATGTACTCGCCGAGTGGCACCGGTGAGCCGCCATCAGGGCCGCCGAGCGCGAAGGTGACTCCCTGACGCGCGGCGCTTTCGGCGGCCGGGAGCTGCGGGAGCGGATCGAGATGCGCGTGCATGTCGATGAACCCCGGCGCGACGATCTTGCCGGTGGCGTCGATGACGCGGGCGGCTCGCGTGGGATCGATGGGCGTGCGGGAGATCATCGCGATGCGGTCGCCGAGGATTCCCAGATCCGCCTGGCGGCGCAGCGTCCCCGTGCCGTCGATGAGCGTGCCGCCACGAATGAGGACATCGAAGTCGCGCGTCTGCGCGCCTGCGACCGACGCGGCGAGAAGCGCCGCCAGCCCGAGCCTTTTCATACCTTCGCTCCAGTTCCCGCGTACAGCCGCGCCTGTAATCCCGCGTAGAGCTGCTGCGAGATTGGACCCGGCTTGCCGGAACCGATCTTCTTCCCGTCGGCTTCGACAATCGGGGTCACGTCCGTCGTGGTGCCGGAGACGAAAAGCTCGTCGAGCTGGAAGAGCTCAGTCTGCGAGAAGGGTCGCTCCTGCACCGGGATCCCCTGGTCCCGCGCGATCTCGAGCACGACTTCGCGTGTCACACTCGGCAGGATCAGCGGAGACAGGGGATGCGTGAGCAGCGTGCCATCCTTCACTCCGAGGACGCTCGTGTGCGTTCCTTCGGTGACGATCCCGTCGCGGACGAAGATCGCTTCGAGCGCTCCCGCCTCCTGCGCCCTCTGCTTTGCGAGACAGTTTGGCAGGAGCTGGATCGTCTTCACGTCGCAGCGAAGCCAGCGGACGTCCGGCTCGGTGATCGCCTTTGCGCCCGCGTCGCGGAGCGAGTGGGGCACCTGGAACTTCGACACCATGCCGAAGATTGCGGGTCGGGTGCCCTTGGGCGGAAAGGCGTGCGTCCGCGCCGCGGCGCCGCGCGTGATCTCGACGTAGAACGTCCCTTCGCCGCGCGAGAGATCGTTCTCCTTGATGAGCCGCTCGGCGACATCCGCCAGCTCCTCCACATCGCGATCAGGTACGTCGATCTCGATGGATTTCAGTCCGTTTTTGAGCCGGCGTTCGTGGCGCTCATGCTCGAACAGGTTGCCATCGACGAAGCGCCAGACTTCGTAGACGCCGTCGCCGAATATGAATCCGCGATCGAGGACCGAGACCTTCGCGTCCTCGGCTTTGAGGTACTGTCCGTTGAGGTAAACAGTCATGCGCTGAATCTACGGCCGTGAGTTGAGTCTTGCGCGGGGCCTGCCTCGCCCTGCCATGGCCTATCTGCCCGGCCCACCTCGCAAGCCGCTGCCGCGCGATTCGGTGTGTGCGCGGAGGGCTCAACGACGTTCTCGGCCCGCCGGCGTGATGTCGACTGACGCCGGCGGTGAGTCCTCGGCCCGGCGGCTTCGCCGCCGGTAAGCAAGCGACTGTAAAGATGTTCGCTCACCGGCGCGGAGCGCCGCCGAGAACTTACCCGCGTCGCATCATTCCTTGTCGACGCGGGGCCGAGAACACTTCCCGGTCAGTCGCCCGCGACGGGAACTGGGTGCTCGGCGGTCTGCGGCGCACGCAAGCCGACGCGCGGCAGCAGCTTGCCCCTTATCTCGTCCATGACCTCATAGAACGTCGGAATGACCAGCAGCGTCAGGAACGTCGACGTGATCACGCCGCCGATGATCGCCACGCCCATCGGCGCGCGGAACGCCGCGCCTTCGCCCGTGCCGAACGCGATGGGCAGCATGCCCGCGATCAGCGCGAACGTCGTCATGAGAATCGGACGCAGCCGAATCGCCCCGGCCTGAATCAGCGCTTCACGCAGCGGCGTTCCCTTCTCCTCGCGCGACCACTTGGCGAAGTCGATGAGCAGAATGGCGTTCTTCGCCACGATACCCATCAGCAGGATCACTCCGATGAGGCTCATCAGGTTGATGGTGTAGCCGGAAACCGCGAGCGAGAGCATGACGCCGATGAGCGACAGCGGCAGCGACATCATGATCGCCAGCGGATCGAGGAACGACCCGAACTGCACGACGAGAATGAGGTACATGAGCAGCACGGCGAGTCCGAGCGCCGAGAAAATCTGACCGAAGACCTCGGCCTGGCTCTCCGCATCTCCACCCAGTGTGATTTTTACTCCCGGCGGCATCCGCGTGTCGTCGATGATCTTCTGGATGTCGGCACTCACGTCGCCCGTCGCACGCCCTGACGTATTGAGCTCGACGTTGACGACAGGTTCGCGGTTCAGGTGATCGATGATCGCCGGACCGACGCCCTCGGAGATGTCGGCGACTTGTCCGAGCGGCACCGTCGCCGGCGCGCCGTTTGGTCCCATGACGACGAGCGGAAGCTGTTCGAGATCGGCGGCACGGCGACGCGACTCGGGCGTGAGCCGGATCGTGACGTCGCGTGATTTTCCCGTCGGGTCGACCCAGTCGCCGACGTCGATGCCCGCAAACGCCGCCCGCAATGACTGCGCGATCTGTCCGACGGTGACGCCGAGCGATCCCGCGATGCCGCGATTCAGCTCGACGTTGAGCTCGGGCTTCTGTCCCTTCGACGAGAGGCCAATGTCGACCGCGCCGGGAATCTTCTCGATCTCCGCTCGCAGCTGCTCCGCCACCTGCGTAAGCTCGGCGGCATCCTGTCCGCGGATCTGAACGAGGATCTGCTTGAACCCGCCGCTGAAATCGCTGGTGAACACGGACACCGTGGCACCGGCGACGCGACCGAGCTCCGTCCGCATGGCGGCGGCGAGCTCCTCGACCGAACGCTGGCCGTCGGAGGCGCGGTCGGCTTTGGGACGCGTCTTCACGTAAATGTTGCCCACGTCCACCGACCCCGTTCCGACGTCGCCGAGCGTGGTGTACGTGTAGATGACTTCCGGTTGCGCGCGCGCGATCCGCGCCGCTTCCTGCGCCTTGAGACGTGTGTACTCGAGATTCGAGCCCGGCGGCGTCTCCACCTTGAGGATGAACTCCGAGCGGTCGTCCTCGGGGAAGAACGCGGAACCGACGGTCCGGAGGGGTGGGACAACCTTCGGCAGCATGAAGAACATCAGAGCGCCGACGATAACGATCGCTCCGCGGCCCCAGACGTTCACGCGGCGGGTGTTGAGACCGAATACGAGCACCGCCATGCCAAGCGTCGCCGCGAGCAGGCCGGACACGCCACGCGACGGTAGCAGAAACGCCGCGAGGAAGGAGCCGATTGCGAGAACGATCATCGACGCGCGGTGGTCCAGCGCCCAGGCGATGACCTTCTTGTAATTCTGCGCCTGCCGATTGAACCACGCGTTGAAGCGGTCGAGCTTGCGCGTGATCCACGCCTTTTCATGCTCTTCCTTATGCGGGTCGGGCCAGTACGCCGAGAGCATGGGGTCGAGCGAGAAGGAGACGAAGAGCGACACGAACACCGACGCCGCAATGG
>JBOHTL010000167.1:0-3862 GCA_050733735.1 Gemmatimonadaceae bacterium | reverse complement strand
CGACAAAGTTCCGCGATGCTCTGAAGGCGGCGGACGCATTCATTGTCGCGTCGCCGGAGTACAACGCATCCATGTCGGGCGTCATGAAGAATCTCATCGACTGGACATCGCGCATTCGCCCGCAGCCGTTCAACGGCAAGCAGGGGCTGCTGATGTCCGCCTCGCCATCGATGGCGGGAGGGAACCGCGGGCTCTGGTCCCTTCGCATTCCGCTCGAGCACCTTGGCGCGCGTGTCTACCCTGACATGTTCTCTCTGGCGCAGAGCCATCAGGCCTTCGCGGAGGACGGCCGCCTGAAGAACGAGGTGTTGGGCAAACGGCTCGACGATACCCTTCGGTGCTTCCTCGATCTCGTCGAAGCGGCGACGCACTACCCTGCTCTTCGGAAGCAGTGGGTGGAGTTCCTTGGCGAACAGCCGGACCGCGCCACCGATCGCGTGGAAACGAGCGACTCCGCCGCCGCGTGAGGGCATCGCGGGCTACGCCCGGCGACTCAGGCGACGTTCACGGTTCGATTTGCGCGATCCGCCGCGCGTGACGGCCGCCCTCGAACGCGGTATCCAGCCACACGCGCACGATCTGGAGCGCCGTCTCGAGGGAGATGAGCCGCTGGCCGAGGCTGAGCACGTTTGCGTCGTTGTGCTCACGCGAGAGCCGCGCGCTCTCGACGTTCCAGCACAGGGCGCACCGGACGCCGCGCACCTTGTTGGCCACGATGGCTTCGCCGTTTCCCGAGCCGCCGAGGACGATCCCCCGATCGGCTTCGCCGCGCGCAACCGCTTCGGCTGCCGGCCTGATGAACTTCGGATAGTCCACGGATTCCGGACTGTCCGTGCCGAAGTCGCGGACTTCGTGGCCGAGCCCGCGAAGCAGCGAAGCGATCTCCTGCTTGTACTCGAAGCCGGCGTGATCACTCGCGAGGGCGATGCGCATGCCGGAAAGTTATCCGCCACTTCCCGGAGCGCATCGACTGGCTAGAATCCGGCCGTGGCTCTGAAACGCATCGCTGCCGTCCTTCTCGCTCTGCCGCTCCTGCATCTCAACGTGGCACGGGCGGCGATCGCCTGTGAGAGCCACGATGAGGCGTCGGCCGACGCGCAAGTGGATCACGAGCATGGGGCGCATGTGTCGCATGGTCCGGGACACGAGCCGTTGTCGCAGCAGGCACCGATCACGGGAGATCCCGACATCGCCGAATGCTGCCTGGCGCTCGCCGCCTGCTCGCTCGCATTCGGCACCCCGGGTATCCAGAGCCTGGCGTCGTCGGGGCTCCTGCAGGATGACATGCCCGGGGTCGCTCGACGGATGCCCCTGTCGCGTATCAGCGCACCCGAGCCGCCCCCTCCGAAGGCATAGCTCCATTTCGAGCTACCAGGCGCGCAGCAAGGCTGCGCGCCGCGGCCGTGCACACCGCTGCGGCCGCTCATGCCCTCACATGCGTTCAGATGCTTCTGAGATGTTTGTCGCCATGCCAACGCGGCGCGCTCGTGGCCGCGGCGTTGGTCGCGACGTCGACACGCGCGACCGCGCAGCACGAGCAGCACCCGCCGGCCGCACCAGCCGACACACAGGCCGTGATGGCAATGGCGGGCCCGCTCGGCATCCCGATGGAGCGGATGGGGTCGGGCACGACGTGGATCCCCGACGCCGTCGTCCTGCCGTCACGCCATTTCACGGTGGGGAACTGGATGCTGATGCTGCACGGATTCGTGTTCGGCCAATACGACTGGCAGGGCGGACCGCGCGGCGCAGACCAGTTCGGCAGTCTCAACTGGGCGATGGTCATGGCCGACCGTCCACTCGCAGGTGGCAAGTTGCAGTTGCGATTCATGCCGAGTCTCGATCCATGGACGGTGACGCGATGCGGCTACCCGCTGCTGCTGCAGTCGGGTGAGACCTGCGGCGGTGAGCCGCTCGTCGACCGGCAGCACCCGCACGATTTCTTCATGGAGCTCGCCGCACTGTACGAGCGCGAGATCACCTCGGACGCCGCCATGCTGCTGTACGTTGCGCCGGCCGGTGAACCCGCACTGGGGCCGGTGGCGTTCATGCATCGCCCGTCGGCCATGGACGAGCCGCAGGCACCTCTTGGCCACCATTGGCAGGACGCTACGCACATCAGCTTCGGCGTGGTGACCACGGGTATTTACACTCGTGAATTCCGATTGGAGCTCTCCGCGTTCAATGGCACTGAGCCCGACGAAGAGCGCTGGAACATCGACCCCATCGAGCTGAACTCCCTTTCAGGCCGGCTCACGCTGAATCCGCACCCCGAGCTGAGCTTCACCCTTGGCTTCGGCCGTCTGGGGGGGGAGGAGCATGTGGCATCGGGAGAGCCGATGACGAGATTCGTTGCATCCGCGCTGCACGGCCGGCGCGTCGGCACGGATGGTCAGTGGGCCAGCGCGCTGGTGCTCGGGAGCAATCGGGAGGGCGAACACAGGCCGTCGCATTCGCTCCTGCTGGAATCGGAAGCCGTGCTTGGCGGACACACGGTCTTTGGTCGCTTCGAGCATGTTCGAAAGAGCGCGCACGACCTGGATCTGGACGCCTTTCGCGACGATCGTTTGTTCGATGTCGTCGCAGCGTCACTCGGCTACATCCGCGAGCTTACGCGTGCGAAGGGGATGACGCTCGGCATCGGGGCGCGCGGCACGGTGAACTTCGTGGCGCAGGACCTGGTCGCGTCCTACGGGTCACGCACTCCTGTCGGAGGGATGATATTCCTGCGGCTGCGGCCGTATCACGAGCGGTCACACGAGGGGATGCAGGACATGCACCCCGCACCGTAACCGATGCAGCTTCATCACGGCGGACATGATGGCGGACACGCCGGCGGACACGACGGCGTTCATCACGGCGCCCATGCCGCGCACGACAAACACGCCGGTCATTCGGTCGCGATGTTCCGCGACAAGTTCTGGATCACCCTTGCCCTCACGATACCGACGCTGATCTGGGGGCACATGCTCCCGAGCTCGTTCGGTTACGCGGCGCCGGACTTCCCGGGATCGATGTGGATCGCCCCCGTCTTCGGCACCATCGTGTTCTTCTACGGCGGCACGCCGTTCCTGAAGGGCGCCGTGGCCGAGCTGCGCTCGCGCCTGCCCGGCATGATGACACTGATCGCCTTGGCGATCAGCGTGGCATTCGTGTTCAGCGCTGCGGTCACCCTTGGGTTTCGCGGGATGCCGCTCTGGGAGGAATTGGCGACGCTCGTCACGATCATGCTGCTCGGCCACTGGATCGAGATGCGCTCCATCTCGCAGGCACAGGGCGCGCTCAAAGAGCTGGCGAAGCTCCTCCCCGACACCGCGCTGCGCGTGCACGGCTCGCATTCCGAGGAAGTCCCCGTGTCGCAGCTCAGAGAGGGAGACACCGTGCTCGTACGGCCTGGAGCGCGCGTTCCCGCCGACGGCATCGTGCGCAGCGGAGAGAGTAGCGTGGACGAGTCGATGCTCACCGGCGAATCGCGCCCGGTGAAGAAGAAGCCCGACGACAAGGTGATCGCGGGGACGATCAATGCCGCCGGCGCTCTGCGCGTAGAAGTAACGGGCACGGCCGAAAAGACGGCGCTCGCCGGAATCATGCGCCTTGTCGAGCAGGCGCAGTCCTCGCGCTCGCGCGCGCAGGCGCTCGCCGACCGCGCCGCTTTTCTGCTGACGATGATTGCGATCGTGGCGGGCGTTTTCACCCTCGCGGCCTGGCTGTATCTCCGATCCGACGACCCCGCATTCGCCATCGAGCGGATGGTTACCGTGCTGGTGATCGCGTGTCCGCACGCGCTTGGTCTCGCCGTGCCGCTCGTGATCGCGATCTCCACCACGCTCGGCGCTCGCAGCGGACTGCTGGTGCGTGATCG
>JBOHTL010000166.1:0-2904 GCA_050733735.1 Gemmatimonadaceae bacterium | reverse complement strand
GCTTCTATCCCGAAGTCATCGCGGCATTCGATCAGATGGGTCCGGAAATGGGCGCGGGGATGCGACAGACGCCGTTGTACGAGATGTATCCGGACGTCAACTGGGAAACGTTGTTCGGCAAGATCGGCGAGATGGAGCGCCAGAACTACGACTGGTCCGCGGAAGTCCGCAAGCTCGAGATGCCGACGATGCTCGTCTTCGCGGACGCGGACGCGATCACTCCCGCGCACATCGTGGAGGTCTGGCAATTACTCGGCGGCGGCCAGCGCGACGCGGGACTCGACGGGTCAGCGCGGCCGACGTCCCAACTGGCGATCGTGCCCAACACCACGCACTACAACCTGCTTGCGACCGACCTCGTCGCGCGCCTGGTGATGCCGTTCCTCGACGCTTCGCCCGGTGGTCGGTGATAGCTCCTCCGAGTCTTGATTTGCGTGCTGGGTCAACACGCTTGGTGCATCAAGACCGGAGGAGCCAGTAGGAGTTGTCGACGGCAGGCTACGGCGTTGCGGGACGATCCCTATCCGCGGTACCGCCGTTTGGCACGTTGAAGTGCAAGCCCGTCGTATGGGGCGCAGACTGGTTGTTCATGAAAGCCATCGCCTGCTTCGCGTACTCGGCGCGCGCCTGCTGCACAGTGCGCACGCCCCTCACTATTTCGTCGGCGAGATTGAGCGCGAGGAAGTTCATCGCCTCCTTGTCGCACCGCGCCGACATCTCACCTTTCGTGCGCTCAACGATCACGCTGCCATCGTAGGCCGCGAGCTCATCGTACTTGTCGGCAGGAACACGATAGTCGATGAACTGCTCGAGCAGATCCGTGTGCGGCTTGGGAAAGTCGTGCGGCACTTCATTCTTATAGAGGATAGTGCGCTTCCATGGCCCAGTTGCATGCCATACCAGCCTCGTTGCCGTCTGCTCGTTTGGTTGACCGTACTTGTCGATCATGAAGCGCGCGGCCTCCTGCGACTTCGCCGGCCAGCCCGCGATCGACGCGAGAACTGCCGATCGCGAAGTGACCTCACCACCGGTCACTGTCTCCACGACGCGCGGTGTGCAGCCTGCGATGGCAAGGCTTCCGAAAAGCGCCACTGTTAACCGTTTCATGGCCGAGTCTCCTGACGAATGCGTTCCCGTGCGTTTCCATGCGTTGGAGACACTCCGGAGCAGGGTGCGCGCCATCCTGAGTTGGCACATGCGAATCAGTTGAACCAATTTGGGACTTCCTGATGCAGGCTACCTCGACGACCAGTCACGCCGCACAACACGATGCATCGTCGGTGCAACACTCGAAGGCGACCTCCTGGCGATGCTTCGGAATGCAGGTTTTGCCGAGGTCGAGGCATCTGGATTATTTCCAGGCGAGCTCCAGCCCCGAGACGCGGAACGTCGCGGCGTTATTCGGCGGCAAGTCTCTGGTCATGCGGTGCCGCGAGACGTAGCAGTGTAGGAATTTGCCCTCCACCGTGTAAGGATCGCCGGTCTTGGCAGGCCGAGGGTCCAGGCTAGATTCCCTCTCGTGCGAACGGCTCGGCGCGTCGTCGGCATCGCGCTTCAGTGCGCACTTCTGGTCATGTCTCTGGTCGGAAGCGGGTACGCATGCGGTTCGCACGCAAGCCATTCGGCGCACATGGCAGTGGCCGACATGCCTATGGACATGCCCATGGGCGACACGCCGATGGACATGGCGGGCCACAGCGATCGTCAGGGATCGGATTCCGGTTCCGACTGCACCTTCCCGTCATCGCTGGCGGGATGCGAGTCGATGGCGTCCTGTGCGCAGAACGCCCTTGCCGTCGACGCTCCAGTAATCGTCGCGAGTGACACGCGCTCGGACGACGACTCCACCTGGTTCATACAGCAGCTCCGATCCGTCACGCGATCGCCCGAGTCTCCGCCGCCCAGGGCGTAGAAGCACTCTCCCGCTGACAACTCGCTGAGAGTTCTGTCGCCGGACCGCATCGGTCCTGCGCCTGGCTGCGCGCGCTCGAACTCCGCGCGGCCGGCAACCCACTGCTCTGGCATCACATGCGTCGAACAAATACGCGTGCCGTCGTGCACGGCGCGTTCATCATACCGTTGCTCCTCGCGGCCAGCAGGTCAATCGCGCAGGAACATGTGAGCGTCGTCGATTCTCTCGTCATGCGTGCTCTGACTGACAATCCACGGCTGGCAGCCGCGCGGGAACACGTTGCGGCTGCACGGTCGAGAGTCGCGCCTGCGGGCGCGTGGGCCGACCCGATGCTGATGGCCGGCATTCAGAACCTGCCCGTGTCGCGCGGGACGGCCCGTGGCCACGGCGCCAGCACCGGACCGGAGCCGATGACGATGAAGATGCTCGGCATCGGGCAGACGGTGCCATTTCCGGGCAAGACATCACTGCGGTCCTCCGCCGCGCGCGCCGAAGTAGAGGCAGCCGAAGCCCGGCTCGCGACAGTACGACTCACGATTCGACGTGAGGTCCTGGACGCGTACCATGACCTGGCGGCAGCGCGCAGCGTGCTGACGCTCGTCGATCGGCGACAGCAGGTCGCGGCGAGCGTACTGCCGGCCGCCGAGGCGCGCTACGTCGCCGGCACCGCCGCGCAGTCGGACGTTCTGAAAGCGCGCACGGAAGCCGCCTTTCTGGTCGAGGAGCGTAACGTCGCTCGGCAGCAGGAACGCGTCGCGCTCGCGAGACTCAACGCCGCGCTCGATCGATCCAGCGCCACTGCGGTAAGAACCGAGGACGTCTCGCCCGGCGTGGCGGCGTCTGCGCTTCCGCCCCTCGACTCCCTGATCGCCATCGGTCTCCAGGCGAACCCACGGCTTCGGGAGCGACGCGCGATCATTGCCGCGCAGACGGCCCAGGCGGCGCTCGCCAGACGTGAGCATCTGCCGGACTTCCATGTGGCGGTCCAGTAC
>JBOHTL010000165.1:0-12014 GCA_050733735.1 Gemmatimonadaceae bacterium | reverse complement strand
GGCGGAGGGGGAGGCGGCGCTGGCACGGCGGCGCCGGACCGCGGCCGTCGCCGCAAGGGAAAGCGTGGCGTCGATCAGGAAGCGGTGGACGCAAACGTCTCGAAAACGCTCGCCGCCATGCGCGGTGGGCCGCAGCGTCGTACCGCGAGCGACATGCGGCGCGAGGTGCGCGAAGGGCGTGAAGCCGGGCTCGCGGAGATCGCCGAGCGCGAGAAAAAGATCATCCGCGTCAACGAGTTCATCACCGTCTCCGAGCTGGCCCAGATCCTCAAGCTGCCGGCGACCGAGATCGTGGGATTCGCCTTCAAGAACATGGGGCTGATGATCACCATCAATCAGCGCCTCGACTTCGATCAGATCGAGCTCATCGCGGGCGAGTTCGGCTACCAGGCCGTCCGCGAAGACGAGTATCAGGCCGAAGACGCCCTCACCGTCACGGAAGACACGGCGGAGCAGCTCGAGTCGCGTCCACCCGTCGTGACCATCATGGGTCACGTCGATCACGGCAAGACATCGCTGCTCGACCATATCCGGAAGGCGAACGTCGTCGCGGGTGAGGCGGGCGGCATCACGCAGCACATCGGCGCCTACCACGTGACGGTGCCGAACGGGAAGAAGATCACCTTCCTCGACACGCCCGGTCACCAGGCCTTCACCGCGATGCGGGCTCGCGGCGCCCAGGTGACGGACATCGTCGTGCTCGTGGTGGCCGCGGACGACTCGGTCATGCCGCAGACGATCGAGGCGATCTCGCACGCCAAGAACGCCGGCGTGCCGATCATCGTCGCCATCAACAAGGTCGATCTGCCGCAGGCCAACCCCGGGAAGGTGAAGCAGGAGCTGCTCGGCCACGGCATCGTGCTCGAGGAGTTCGGCGGTCAGAACCTGTCGGCGGAGATCTCCGCGAAGAAGGGTACGAACATCCAGGCGCTGCTCGACGCCATTCTCCTGCAGTCCGAGATTCTCGACTTCAAGGCGAATCCGAACCGTCGGGCACAGGGCACCGTCATCGAAGCGCAGCTGGATCCGGGGAAGGGACCCGTCGCCACCGTGCTCGTGCAGAACGGCACGCTCAGGGTCGGCGACGATTTCATCACCGGCATGTTCGCCGGTCGTGTCCGCGCGCTCATGGACGAGCGCGGGAAAAACGTGAAGGAGGCCGGCCCGGCGATTCCGGTGCAGGTGCTCGGCGCCGAAGGCGTGCCGATGGCAGGCGACCAGATCCTGGTGGTCGAGGAGGCGACGTCGTCGCGTGAGATCGCGCAGCGGCGCCAGCGCCTCGATCGCGAGGCCAAGAGCCGTCGCACCAGCCGCGGCGTCTCGCTCGAGGACTTCATGTCGCAGACGGCGCCGGGACAGGGCCGCAACCTCCGCATTGTCATCAAGGCCGACCAGGGCGGTCCGTCGGAGGCCCTCGCGGACGCGCTGCAGCAGCTCTCGAACGAGGAAGTGAAGGTCGAAATCATCCACCGCGGCGTCGGCGCGATCAGCGAGAGCGACATTCAGCTGGCCAAGGCGTCGGGAGCGATCATCATCGGCTTCCATGTCCGCCCCGACAACAACGCCCGCTCGGCGGCGGAGCGCGAAGGGGTCGACATCAAGCTGTACCGCATCATCTACGAAGCCGTGAACGACGTGCGCGCCGCGCTCGAAGGCATGTTGCGCCCCGAACATCGCGAGCTCGTCGTCGGCGAAGCGGTGGTGCGCGAGGTCTTCAAGATCTCTCGCGTTGGCACCATTGCGGGCTGCATGGTCCGTTCGGGACTGATCAACCGGCAGAACCGGGTGCGCGTCGTGCGCGATGGCGTCGAGGCGTACGATGGCACGATTGCGTCGCTCAAGCGCTTCAAGGACGACGTGCGGGAAGTGCGCGAAGGCTTCGAGTGCGGCATCGGCGTCGAGAACTTCAACGACATCAAGGTCGGCGACGTGATCGAATCGTATCGCACGGAAGAAGTCGCCCGCACGCTCGCCGGGCCGTCCGCCAGCTGAGGCGACCATGGCCGACAGCCGCCGCGCCGATCGGGTCGGCGAGGCGATTCGCGAGGAAGTCGCCCGCTTTCTGAACGAGGGGGCGAAGGATCCGCGACTCGTCGGCCTGGTCACCGTGACCGGGGTCGAGGTGACGCGCGACCTTCGTCACGCGCGCGTCTTCGTGACCATCCTCGGGAGCGACAGCGAGCGCGCCGCCAGCATCGACGCGCTCGACAGCATGAAGGGGCACCTCCGCTCACGCCTGGCGAAGACGCTCCGCCTTCGCGTGGCGCCCGAGCTCGGGTTCCGGGTCGACGACAGCGTGGCGCGCGCGGCGCGCATAGAATCGCTGCTCGCGCAGGTCCGCGAGAAGAAAGCCGGCGATGAAGGATCATCGACCTGATTCCGCGACCGGCGGGTTGCTCCTCCTCGACAAACCCGGCGGGCTGACGTCGCACGCGGTCGTCGAGCGCGTGCGGCGCGCGACGGGCACCACGCGGATCGGCCATGCCGGAACGCTCGATCCCTTCGCGACGGGGCTGCTGGTTCTGCTGGTCGGACGTGCGACCCGGCTCGCGCCGTATCTCGACGCCGAGCCCAAGGTCTACCGCGCGATCATCCGATTCGGAGCGCGCACGACGACGGACGATCTCGAGGGCGATGTTCTGGAGAGCGCGTCGGCGCCCGAACAGGCGATCGTCGAACGCGCAATCCGCGGGCTCACCGGTGATCTGCTGCAGCGACCGCCCGCGTATTCCGCGAAGCAGGTCGGCGGTGTCCGCGCGTATTCCGCCGCACGCCGGGGCGCGCCACTCACGCTCGAGCCGGCCGCCGTCGTCGTGCACGAATGGCTGGTGATGGGCCGCGATGGATCCGATCTGGACGTGCAGATCACCTGCAGCGGCGGCACGTACATCCGAGCGCTGGCGCGCGATCTCGGCGAGGCCACTGGCAGCGCGGCCCATCTCGCCGCGCTGCGTCGTCTTCGCATCGGGCGTTTCGACGTCGCGCAGGCCATCACGATCGACGCCGTCGCGGACGGCGACTACGAGCTGATGGCGCCCACGGAAGCCGTCGCGCAGCTGCCGCGCGAAACGCTCGACGATCTCGACGCCCGTCGCATCACGCACGGCCAGTCCATCACGGCACGCACTCCGGGAAGCGTCGCCGCGCTCTGTCACGGCGAAGATCTGCTTGCGGTCGCGGTGCGCGAGGGCGAAAGCTGGCGACCCAAGGTGGTGATGCGAGATGCGTGAGCGGTCTGCCTTTGCGCGCGCGACTCGCGGAGCGGTCGTCACGGTCGGGACGTTCGACGGCGTGCATCGCGGTCACGCCCTCGTGCTCGAGCGCACCGCCGAACGCGCACGGCAGGACGAGCTGGCGAGCATCGTGATCACTTTCGACCCGCATCCGCTCGACGTCGTGAATCCGTCGGCCGCGCCGCCCCTGCTCACGCTCTGGGACGAGAAGCTGGAGATGCTCGCGCAGACATCCATCGACTACGTCGCCGTCGTCCCGTTCACGTCCGAGCTTGCCACACTGAGCCCCGAACGTTTCGTCGAGCGCGTCCTGACGCAGCGGTACGGTATGCGCGAGCTCCTCATCGGCCATGACCACGGTTTCGGTCGCGGTCGTGCGGGGGACGTCGAGTCGCTTCGCATGCTCGGCCGCCAGCGCGGGTTTCCCGTCGACGTCGTTCCGGCCGTGCTCGGCTCGGACGATGCGCCAATCTCCTCGACCGCCATTCGTCGCGCAGTCGCGCATGGAGATCTCGCGCGAGCCGCCGACGGCCTCGGCCGCCGTTATGCCTTCTCGGGACGGGTCATTGCCGGCGAAGGACGGGGCCGGCTGCTCGGATTCCCGACCTTGAACGTCGAAGTGGGGTCGCGGCGAAAACTGTTACCGCCGCACGGTGTATATGCCGTGATGGTGGAGGGAAAGTCGGGACCGTTCGGGGCAATGATGAATCTCGGACCGCGGCCCACCTTCGGGGACGAGCGCATTTCGCTGGAGGCTCACATATTCGACGCCGCTGGCGACTGGTACGGCGAACGCGTGCGCGTGGAGTTCGTCGCGAGACTCCGCGATACGATGAAGTTTGCCGGCCCCGAGGAGCTCGTCGCACAACTGAATCAGGACGCGGAAGATGCCCGTTCCGCGTTGACGGCCCACGTACCCTCGGCTAAGCTAAAGGGTTCTGGGACAAACACTTCCTCCCTTCCGTAGCACATGTCCAAGTTGAAGTATCGGCTGCTGACCATCGTCGCCCTCCTGGTCGCGTCGACGTGGGCGCTGTTCCCGCGCAATGTGTCGGTCACGCGGCGTGGTCCCGATGGGGTTCTGCACGACACCGTGGAGCGGCGGCTGCCGCTGAACCTGGGACTCGACCTGAGCGGCGGGATGTATCTCGTGCTCGAGGTCGACGAATCCAAGCAGGCGATCACCGACAAGACCGACGCCATCGATCGCGCCCTCAAAGTTGTGCGCACCCGCCTCGAGGGGTTCGGTGTGTCCGAACCGGTCGTGAGGAAAACTGGCGACGACCGCATCGAGGTTCAGTTGCCCGGGATCGAGGACCAGGAACGCGCTCGGGACGTCATCCGCGAGCAGGCATTCCTCGAATTCAAGATCACTGATGAGTCGCAGGCGCTGGAACGCGCGCTGCCGAGGCTCGATGCAGTCGTTCGCGAGCGCGGTCTTGCTCGCGGCACGGCTGGTGACACGAAACAGGGCGATACGAAGCAGGCGCGCACGCTGGAAGGCCTTCTGACGACTGCGGACAGCACCGCGCGCACGGACTCGACCCGGGCGGACACGGCGCTGGCGTCCGGCGGTGCGTTCTCGAACCTGCTTCAGCAGGGCGGCATGCCTGGCGAGTACCTCGTCAGGACGACCGACGTTACGGCGATGACACGCTTTCTCGAAGACTCCGCGGTGCAGGCCGCTTTGCCTCCCGCCAAGTCCGTGCACTGGGGAACCGACAGCACGGTCATGGCGAACGAATGGTACCGGCCTCTCTATGTCACCGATTCGCGTCCAATCATCACGGGCGAGCACCTCACGGACGCGCGCCCGACCACCGATCCGATGCAGGGCACGATCGTCACGTTCAAGCTCGACAACGTCGGGGGGCGGCGGTTCCGTCAGGAGACGGGTCGTCACATCCAGGACTACATGGCGATCATCCTCGACGGCCGGGTCATGGGTCGACCGCCAGTCATTCAGAGCGCGATCGGCACGGACGGTCAGATCACCATGGGCGGGAAGGATCTCGCGGCCGCGCAGGATCTCGCGCTCGTGCTCCGTGCCGGCGCGCTGCCGGTGCCGTTGAAGATCGCGGAGATGCGGCAGATCGGTCCCAGCCTCGGTCAGGACAGCATCGACAAGGGCTTGCGCGCCGGGATTCTCGGCCTGGCGCTCGTGATCGTCATAATGGTCGGCTACTACCGGTTCTCCGGTGTGCTGTCCGTCGCCGGGCTGATCTTCTATGCCATCACCACGTTGGCCTTCCTGGCCGCGTTCAACGCCGACCTGACGCTTCCGGGGATCGCCGGTTTCGTGCTGTCGATCGGCATGGCGGTCGACGCCAACTTCCTCCAGTTCGAGCGCATTCGTGAGGAACTGGATCGCGGCAAGACCGTGCGAACAGCGGTCGAGGAAGGATTCAAGAATTCATTCTCTGCCATCATCGACACGCACGTGACCACGGCGTTGACGGGTGCCGTGCTGTATCAGTACGGCACGGGCCCGGTGAAAGGCTTCGCGGTGACCCTGGTCGCCGGCGTCGTGTCCTCGATGGTGAGCTCGGTCTTCGTCGTGCGGACGCTCTTCCTCTGGTGGTTGTCCCGGTCGCGCGGCTCCAAACCTCTGAGCATCTGATGCTGCGCATTCTTCACAACACCAGTTTCGATTTCATCAAGCGCACGCGCCTGGTGATCGTGATCATCGCCGCGTTCCTGATTCCGGCGCTGATCTGGATGACGGTGGACGTCGCTCGGGGCGGCATGGGAAAGCTGTTCAACCTTGGCATCGAGTTCACGACTGGCACGATGGTCGAGGTCCAGTTCCGTGAACCGCCACCCGACATCGCCGAGGTGCGCTCCGCCGTGACCGCTGCGGTTCCCGGCGTGGAGGTGCAGACCTTCGGTTCGCCGCGCGACATCGTGCTGCGGGCGCAGGCGCAACAGGCTGTCGGCGACACGTCGCCGCGGCTCGAGACCGCCGCGAATGCGCTGTCGGCCGCATTGACGGAGCGCTTCGGCGCGGACGCGTTCAAGATACAGCGCACCGAAGCGATCAGTCCACGCGTCGGCGCCGAGCTACGACGCAACGCGATCATCGCGATGCTCATTTCCTTTGCGGTAACGCTCATGTATCTGGCGTGGCGGTTCGACGCACGTCTGGCCGTTGCCTCGGTGCTCGCGAACCTGCACGACATCATCGCCACATTCGCGTTCATCAAGTACGCGCAGATCGAGCTGACACTCTTCGTCGTGGGCGGCATACTCACCGTCATCGGTTACTCGCTCGCGGACAAAGTCGTGGTGTTCGACCGCGTGCGTGAGCTCCTCCGCAAGGGAGCCCGGCGTCCCCTGCGTGACACTCTGAACATCGCGATCAACGAGACCTTGCCGCGTACGGTGATGACCGGTTCGACGGTCATCGCCTGTCTGCTCGCGCTCATCTTCCTGGGCGGTGAGGTGCTCCGGCCGTTCGCGCTGGTGCTCCTCTTCGGCATCGTGATCGGAACGTTCAGCTCGATCTACGTGGCCGCGCCGATCCTGCTCGCCATCGAACGGCGCTGGCCGCGGGGTGAAGGCGAGACGAAGGGAATGAAGCGCGCCCTCGTCGAGGAACGGAAGCAGGACAAGCAGGACAAATCGGACAAACAGGACAAGGACCAGAAGGGCGGGGGCGGCAAGACGGGACGCGCGGGCCAGGTCGTCACGCGCTGACCGCCCCATGGCACCGTTCGTCGACAGCCACGTCCACCTCGCGGACGCGGCGTTCGACGCCGATCGGCCGGATGTCATCGAGCGCGCGCGCCTCACCGGTGCGCGCGCTCTCGTTTGCATCGGCGAGTCGCTCGCCGCCGCAGAACGCGCCCGTGCCGTCGCGGCCACGCATCCGGGATTTGTTTCCTACACGGCGGGCGTTCATCCCCACGATGCCCACACCTTCGACGCCGCGCGCGACATTCCCGCGATCCGGGCGCTGGTGGAGCAGGAGGGGGGAGCGGTCGCCATCGGCGAATGTGGGCTGGATTATCACTACGATCACTCGCCGCACCCCAAGCAGCTCGAGGCGTTCGATGCGCAGATCGAGCTCGCGCGCGCGACGCGCCGGCCGCTCGTCGTGCATACCCGCGAGGCCGTCGAAGACACCCGGGAGCGCGTCGAGCGCGCCGGCAGGGAAGGTGTCGTCGGGGTGCTCCACTGCCATACTGGCCCGCGCGAGCTCGCCGAGACGGCGCTGAACGCCGGCTGGTATCTCTCCTTCAGCGGCGTCATCACCTTCAGGAAGTGGAACGACGACGCGCTTCTCCGTCTGGCTCCGGCCGATCGCCTTCTGGTGGAATCCGACGCGCCGTATCTCGCCCCCGTCCCGCATCGCGGCAAGCGCAATGAGCCGGCATGGGTGAGTTTCACCCTCGCAAAGCTGGCTGAGGCTCGCGGCCTCGGAGCCGAGCACCTCGGTGCGATCGTCGTGGAAAATGCCAGGCGGCTTTTCGGATTGCCTGCTTGACTCTCAAACCTCTCAAACCGTCTACCTTTTCACCGTCCTTCTCGGAGATCCCTTTGTCTCTGAAGACCATCAAGACCGACAAGGCCCCCACGGCCATCGGGCCGTACTCGCAGGGCATCATCGCCAACGGCTTCCTGTTCACCGCGGGTCAGATCGCGCTCGACCCGTCGACCGGACAGATCATCGAGGGCAATGTACAGGTCCAGACTGAACGCGTTCTCAGGAACCTTACTGAAGTGCTCGCGGCCGCCGGCGTTTCGTGGAAGGATGTCGTCAAGACGACAGTGTTCCTCCACGACATGAACGACTTTCCCGCGGTGAATGAGACGTACGCCCGCATGATCGGCGACGCGCGTCCTGCGCGCTCGACGGTCCAGGTATCCGGCCTTCCTCGCGGTGTGCTCGTCGAGATCGACGCCATCGCCGCCGTGAAGTAGCGCCGGCCATTCCAGAGGCACGCATGTCCACCAACGCCACCCGCCAGGAGATCTTCAGGCTCACCTCGTTCGCGCGCTGCGCGGGTTGAGCCGCCAAGCTGGGTCCGGGTGACCTGTCGAAGGCGCTCGAAGGACTGCCGGGTCGTTCCGATCCGCGGCTGCTGGTTGGCCGCGAGACGATGGATGACGCGGGGATCTTCGTCGTGTCCGACGACATGGCGCTCGTGCAGACTGTGGATTACTTCGCTCCCATCGTCGACGATCCGTACCTCTTCGGTCAGATCGCCGCGGCGAACGCCCTGTCCGACGTTTACGCCATGGGCGGTGAGCCGCTCACGGCGCTCAACATCGTTGGATTCCCTTCAGGCAAGCTGCCGCTCGACGTCCTGCGCGAGATTCTCCGCGGTGGTCAGGACAAGGTGCACGAGGCCGGTGCCTTCATCGTCGGCGGCCACACGATCATCGACGAGGAGCTGAAATACGGATTGTCTGTCACTGGGCGCGCCAATCCCAAACGGCTCCTCACCAATGCCGGCGCGCGTGATGGCGACCGTCTCCTGCTCACCAAACCCATCGGCACCGCGCTCCTCGCGACCGCGGCGAAGCGCGGCGAGCTCGGTGACGCGGAAGCGCTTGCGCTCGGCGAGTCGATGGTCACCCTCAATCGCCGCGCGAGCCAGGCGGCCCTCGATGTCGGCGCGGTCTGCGCCACTGACATCACCGGCTTCGGACTGCTGGGACACGCGTCGCACGTTGCGCGGGCGAGCGGTGTGACGCTGCGTATCCACGTCGCGCGAGTGCCATTGCTTCCCGGCGCGAGCGAAGTCGCAACGCGCGGCATCCGCACCGGCGGCGCGGACCGCAACCTCAGCTATCTCGAGCCACTCGTGGACTGGGGTACCGCGTCCGAGGTCGATCGGGTGCTCATGATCGATCCTCAGACGTCGGGCGGCCTGCTCGTCGCGCTCAGTCCCGATCGGGTCGCGCGCTATCTTTCATCCATCCCCGAAGCGGTCGAGATCGGAGAAGTTCTGCCGGCTCGCGGCACCGGCCTCGTGCTTGCGTAAACGGGGGTGGATGGAGCCTGGTGGCTTCCCTGGTCTTCAAAACCAGTGTGACCTGACGACGTCGGGTTGGGTGGGTTCGATTCCCATGCACTCCCGCCAGCGAGCGGGGTACCAGCAGCCGTGAGCGATGTGAACGACCGTCCGCGTGCGCGCGCCAGCGCGTTCTTCATAGCGATGTGCCTCAGTCTCGCCGCCGCATCGGTCGCGTCGGCGCAGGCCGACACGGCTGCCCGCGTCGACACCGTGGGACCGCGGCCGGAGCTGCAGCCGCCGTTGTCGCCGCGGCGGGCCTTTCTCTACTCACTCCTGCTCCCGGGATACTCGCAGTCGGTGCTGGGGCGTCACCGCGCGGGCGCGTTGCAGGTCGCCTTCGAGGCCGCGTCGATCGTGATGATTCGTCAATCGGCGGCGGACGTGCGCGAAGCGCGGCGAAACCTCTCCGACAGCATTGTGGTGTCGTTCGTGGATGACCAGGGACAGCCGACCATCAGAAAGGTCGCCACGCCCTTCTCGTCGAGCCTGGTGCAGTCGCGGCGCTCGCATCTCGAGGACTGGATCGCGGTACTCGTCGCCAATCATCTCTTTTCGGCGGCGGACGCGTACGTCGCCGCGCTGCTCTGGGATCTTCCAGTGGAGGTTCAAGCGCGGGCGGCCCGGGACGAGACGCGCCTCGGATTCCGATTCCGCTGGTAGGTCGAGCCGTGCCCCAGGATGCGCCGGTCGGCGTCTTTGATTCGGGGATCGGCGGACTCACCGTCGCGCATGAGATCATGCGGCAGCTGCCGGGTGAGAGCATCATCTATTTCGGCGACACGGCCCGCGTGCCGTACGGCCCGAAAAGTCCGGATACGGTCTGCCGCTACAGCCGCGAGATCGCGCGCTTTCTTCGCGAGCAGGACGTGAAGGCGATCGTCATCGCCTGCAACACCGCGACGGCGCACGCGCTCAACGTCCTGCGCGACGAACTTCCCATTCCCGTCATCGGCGTCGTCGAGCCGGGTGCGCGCGCGGCGGTGCGCGCCAGCAACGGCGGTCACATCGGCGTGATCGGGACAACGGGAACCGTTCGTTCCGGCGCCTACGAGCGCGCGATCCGCGCGCTCGATCCCGATGCACGCATCACCGCGCGCGCATGCCCGCTCTTCGTGCCGCTCGTCGAAGAGGGCTGGACCGAGCATCCGGTAACGCAACAGGTCGCCCGCGAGTACCTGCGCCCGCTCGTCGACGCGGAGATCGACACCCTCGTCCTGGGCTGCACGCACTACCCGTTGCTGAAATCGCTCCTGTGCCGGGAGCTTGGCGCGGACGTGCGACTCATCGACAGCGCGGCGGAGACGGCGGCGGAAATCGGCCGCGTCCTGCGCGAGCGGGACATGCGCGCCGGCGCGGACGAGCAGCCCAAGCATCGCTTCGTCGCCTCCGACGATCCGCTGCAGTTTCTGCAGTTAGGTCAGCGCTTTCTGGGCAACGCGATCGACAGCGTCGAGGTGCACACCTTCGTGTGACGCCGCGTCCCACTTCATCAGTGCGACGCGCTCCGGGGTGACGCGCAGAAAGGTGGGCCGATCCAGCCACGAGCCCGCATTCGCGTAGACGCCGGATCCCATGCGGGTGAGCTCCGGGACGTGCGAATGTCCGTAGATCACGAGCGCGAGATCGCGCTCCTGTTCTAGTCGACTGCCCGCCGCGCTGCGCAGCCCCGCGCCGCCGTCCCGGGCCTGGTAGGTGCGGCTCGTGTGCGACGTCCGCGTCGCCAGCGCAGTGCCAAGGTCCGGGTGCAGCAGCCGGAACGCCCGAATGGCCAGCGGGTTCCGCAACACCCGCCGGAGCGCGCGATAGCCGCGGTCTTCCTTGCCGCGCAAGCCATCACCGTGCTCGATGCGCGTTCGCCAGCCGCCGAGCTCTCCCGTCCATGGGCCGATGCGGAAATCGATGCCGACGTCGTCACGCAGGATCTCGCCTCCCCAGCAGTCGTGGTTCCCGGCGATCATCAGAATGGGCACGCCGCTCTCCCGCAGATCCGCCAGCGCAGCCAGCACGCGAAACGCCGGCCTCGGCATCACCCGTCGCCACTCGAACCAGAACTCGAAGAGATCCCCGTTGATCACCAGCGCACCGGCGCGCCCATGGAGATGCTTCAGGAACTTGATGAGGGAGCGCTCCACGTCCCTCGTCGCGAACCCGAGGTGCGCGTCCGACATCACATAGACCGGGGCGGGGAGCACGCGCACATACTAGTGCTGCCCTGCGTCCCGGACAAAGGCGCACTACGTTTGGGACCGATGAGCGCCGACCATGAGCTGGAGCTGCGGGTGCGCTACGCCGAAACCGACCAGATGGGCGTGGTGTACCACACCAACTACCTCGTTTGGTGCGAAATGGGGCGCACCGAGTTGATTCGGGCGATGACCGGCAGCAGCTACGCGTCGCTCGAGGCGGAGGGAGTCGCCCTTGCAGTGTCGGAGCTGTCGATCCGGTATCACGGCGCCGCGCGGTACGACAACCTCGTTCGCGTGCGAACCACGCTGGCGGACGCGCGCTCACGGTCAGTGACCTTCGATTATCTGATCACCAACGCGGAGAACGGCGAGCGGCTGGCCAGCGCTCGCACCGTGCTCGTGTCGATCGATCCGCGGGGCCGGCCGACACGGATGCCGGAGCGTCTGCGCGAGCAGCTCGCGCGCTCGCTATGACTCGCGTTGACGCGGCCGCGACGCTGACTCTCCTGGTCGTGTCGGGGTGCGCGCCGCGACTTCGCCCCCTGCCGGGGGCGCCGGTGGTCGCCGCACTC
>JBOHTL010000164.1:0-4126 GCA_050733735.1 Gemmatimonadaceae bacterium | reverse complement strand
CGGGTACGCCCTGGCCGTCGGCATCCTGCACCGTGACCTGGATTGGGCTTGCCAGCTCGGTGTTCGCCAGGGCGCTCTGCGTCGTCCCCACGACCACGAACTGCGCCGGCGGACCTATTTCGTCGGGCCCATTATCTCTGCACGCGCTCGCCAGCAGCGCGGCGGCAGCCAGAAGCCAACGTCCAGGGGTCATCCGCATACTCGAGATTGCCTCGGCAACCCGGCGAAAAGAGTGCCGGAAAGGTGGTCGGGGTGGGGTCATCAATTATACCCGCGAGGACGCTGGGCGTTCAGTGATCGCGGCCACGACCGCGGCGCTCGCCATGTTGGATGTCACATTTCCGAGCGTCTTGAAGAGGTCCGGAATGACATCCACGGCGATGAGGATGGCGACCCCCTCCACCGGGATGCCCATCCCGGCGAAGACCGGCGCCATGAGGAACAGCGACCCGCTCGGAACCGGTGGAACGCTGTAGCTCAGGACGACCGACAGGACCGCCAGTGACGCAACATCCGTGGCCGTGACCGGTACACCGTACAGCCGGCCAAGAAAGAGCGCGCCGAGGATGAATGACACGGGGGTGCTGGCCCGAAAAATCGCGACGGCGAGCGGAAGCACGAAGTTCACCACCTGCGGTGGGACACGCAGCACATCGCGAGCGGCATCGACCATCGCGGGAAATGCCGCCGACGACGACCGGGATCCGAGCGCGATGATCTGGGCGGGAGCCACCGCAGTGGCAAACCGTCGCATCGGAACGCGTCCGAAGAAGAACGAGACGAGGTACATGCCGAGGGTGACGGCGATCATCAGCCCGGCGAAGACCACGACGTAGTGGCCGACCGCCTTCACGGCGTCGAAGCCGAGTCGGGAGCCGACGACGATCGCCAGGGCGAACACGCCGATCGGAGCGGCGAAGAACACCCAGCGCACGATCACGATCATGGCTTCGCTGATTGCCCGGAAGAGCCGCACCGGCGTCTCACGGATGTCCGCTGGGAGCTGTGAGAGCGCCGCCGCAAAGATCATGGTGAACACGACCAGCGGCAGCATCGCGCCGTCCGCGGCCGCTCTGAAGGGATTCGGCGGAATCAGCTCGACCAGTCGCTCGGCGATCCCGCCCATCCCGCGCACGGTCTCCGACACGCGCTCCGAGCTGCTCGCCGCCGTCTCGCGAAGCGCCGCGGCGGAATCGGGATCGATCTGTAGTCCCGACAGCAGGAGAGGTGCGAACAGCGCCGTGAACAGCGCGATGCCGGCCATGGCGAAAAGGAAGAACAGGAGGGCGCTCCCCCCGAGCCGCCCCATCGACCGCAGGCTGTCGCTTGCTGCGACCGCCACGATGATCATCGAGATGACGAGCGGCATGATCGTCATCCGGACTGCATTGATCCACATCGTGCCGATGGGTTCCAGCGCGCGCACGAGGGGCTCGAGCCAAGCGCTGTTCGCCTTCGCGAGCGCCGCGCCGCCGAGCAGGCCAAGAACGAGGGCCAGAAGGGCCAGCCAGGTAATCCGCCTGAGGTCGAGCACGGGAGGCAACGTATGTGGAAAACGGGGAGTGGGAAGTGGGAAAAGAGAGGGACGAGGGGGTCAGTGACGGGGAACTGACAGCCGTGCTTTCCGGTTCTGTGTGCGAGGCGTAATATCAGCCGGACTTCAGGAGGACATCCCGCCATGCGCCGTCTGCTGCTTTCGACCGCCGGAATCGTCATCGCCGCGAGCGCGGCGTCCGCGCAGGATCACGTTCACCCTCAGGGTGACGCGGACCGGCTTGGTCGCGTTGCGTTCGCCGTGAGCTGCGCGCCGGGCATCCAGCCAAAATTCGAGCGCGCGGTCGCCATGCTGCATTCGTTCTGGTTCGAGGCCGCGCACGACGCCTTCACCCAGATCGAAAAGGAAGATCCGGACTGCGCGCTGGCGTACTGGGGGCGCGCCATGACGCTCATGGGGAACCCGATGGCGCGCAATGCACCTTCGCAGGAGCGGCTCGCCACGGGATTTCAGCTGGCGCAACGGGCAAAGGAGCTCTCGGCGAACGCCTCGCACCGCGAGCAGATGTGGGCCGACGCGGTACTGGCCTACTACCGCGACCATGCATCGCGCAGTCATCTCGCGCGCATGAAGACGCATGAGCAGGCGTTCGACGCGCTGCGACGCGCGCATCCGGAAGACGAGGAGGCCACGATCTTCTACGCGCGCACCGTCGTGGCGAACGCGCCCCCGACCGACCAGACCTTCGCCAATCAGCTCGCAGCCGCGGAACTGCTGCAGCCGCTGTTCGACAGGCACCCCGACCACCCCGGCCTCGCGCACTACCTCATCCATGCCTACGATGCACCGGCGATCGCGTCGCGTGGTGCTGCCGCCGCCAGGGCGTACGCCGGCATCGCTCCTGCCGCTCCGCACGCCCTGCACATGCCGTCGCACATCTTCACGCGCCTCGGCCACTGGGACGAGTCCATCGAGACGAACCAGCGCTCGGCGCGGGCGGAGCCGGACTCCAACGCGGCCGTGCACCCCATGGACTACATGGTGTACGCGTACCTGCAGCAGGGACGGCTCCGCGCCGCCAGGAGCGTCGTGGACCGGGCGATCAACAACCCGGACCGATTCTACGGCGGTACGCTCGGGTACAACTTCACCGCGATGCCGGCGCGCTATGTCCTCGAGCGCGAAGCGTGGACCGAGGCCGCGGCGCTGAAGCTGCCGGTCGGGGCCGCCGCCTACGTCCGCGCGATCACGCACTTCGCTCGCGGCATCGGAGCGGCCCGCTCGGGGAACGCCGCGGCCGCGCAGATCGAGCTGGATTCGCTGGCGTCGCTCAAGGCGCAGCTCGACAAGGCCGGCGACAGCTACTGGGCGACCATCGTCGAAGCACAGCGTCTCGCCACCTCCGCGTGGATCGCGCTCGGGACGCGCGACACCTCGCGCGCGCTCGATCTCGCGCGCTCAGCCGCCGATCTCGAGGAGACGGTGGAAAAGCATCCTGTCACGCCGGGTCCGATCCTCCCGTCGCGCGAGCTGCACGCGGACATGCTGCTGCAGCTCGGCCGGTCGGCGGAGGCCCTGGAAGCGTATGAGAAGACGCTCACGCGCGAGCCGCGTCGTCTTCGCACACTGCACGGCGCGATGGTCGCCGCGCAGCGCGTGGGGCGCGCGGACGTTGCCGCGAAGCACCAGGCGGACCTGCGTGATCTGCTGGCCAAAGCCGACCCCGGCGTCGCGCAACGTTACGTAGTTCGATGATGGCGCGGAGGAGACCTCGCCGGATCGCGTCGTCGCTCGCGGCGCTGTGGCTGCTCGGGGCATGCAAGGCGGAGAACGCCGACCAGTATCGCCCCACGCAGGCGGGGAGCGCCGTGGCATCGGCGTTCGATCCTGCGGCGTGGCGTCCGCCCGCCGATTCCGAAATCCCGAACGATTCGGTCGGCGCAGCGATCCGGCGCGGGCTCGCGCTGTTCCTGAACACGCCGGACAGTTTGCCCACATACGTGCCCGGCTCGATGACCTGCGGGAATTGCCATCTCGACGCCGGAAGAAACGTCGACGCCATCCCGCTCACCGGCACGCACGCGCGCTATCCCACGTACCTCGGGCGGAGCGGTGCAGTTGTTGGCCTCGCCGAGCGCATCAACTACTGCTTCACGCGCAGTCTGGCGGGGAGCAAGCTGCCGGCAGACAGCCGCGAGATGCAGGATATGCTGGCGTACATCGCGTGGTTGTCACGGGGTGTTCCGGTCGGCGAAGGCGACAAGCTGCCGGGCGCCGCAGGTCTTGCGGCGATGCCCGCAGGGCTCGTCGGCGACGCAGCACGCGGCGAAGCGGTGTACGCGAAGTTCTGCGCGGCCTGTCATCAGGCGACGGGAGAAGGGAATGCGGCGCTGCATCCACCCGCGCCCGCGCTCTGGGGGCCGCGATCGTTCAGCGTGGGCGCGTCGATGACGAGGCAGGGAAAGGGGGCAAGCTTCATCTGGCACAACATGCCGTTCGGCGCCGGCAGATCGCTCACCCCGCAGCAGGCATTCGACGTGTCCGCCTACATCTCGTCAAAACCGCGTCTGGATTCGCCGGGGAAGGAAAACGACTGGCCGCGGGGTGGTGCGCCCGCGGACGTCCCGTATG
>JBOHTL010000163.1:0-1883 GCA_050733735.1 Gemmatimonadaceae bacterium | reverse complement strand
GAGGCGCTGACCGCGCTCAATGCGTCCGGCGACCCCCGCGCGCGCCAATACCTCCGCGAGGTCGTTCGCGCGGCGGCGATGCCGGACGAGGCGCTCGCGTCGGCGATTCGCGCCGTCGGCGGCGAGTACGCGACCGGTGAAGATATTCGCTTGCTGCGCGAAACCTTTTCGAAGCTTCCGGGCGACCGCTCGCGCAACGCGGCGGTTTCCGCGATCGCGACCTTTGGCGGATCCGACAACCTCCGGTGGCTGCTGGCGCTCGCCGCAAACCCGGACGAACCAGCCGGCGTGCGCAGGCGCGCGGTGCAGCACGCGTACAAGGCTGGCGCCGCGGTCGCGGATCTCATCTCGATTTACGATCAGACCACCGACAACAACCTGAAGGATGCGATCCTGGCGACCCTCGTCGAGAGCGGCGAGACGCAGGCGACGGACAAGCTGATGCAGATCGCGCGCATGGACGAGAGCCCGCAGAGGCGTCGCAAGGCAATCAATCTGCTCGGCCGGTCGTCGGACGAGCGCGTGAAGAAGTTCCTGCAGGACCTCGCCGGCCGTTAGGCCGGTTGCTCATCGTCGAGGAGATGGTCCGCGATCGCGGCTATCTCCTCGGCTTCGCGCCATGCTTCTTCCAGCTGGCGCAGCTCCCCCGCGAGCGCCTTTCGCTCGACGTCCTCGTTCGCTGCCATCTCCAGCGCCAGCCGGTCGACGTCGGGAATCCAGTGCAGGGGCGTCCGCTCCTCGCTGCCGGTGCCGCCGCGTGACCAGAAGGAGCGGGTCGTCAGCCGTACGATGAGGCGCTCGGCGAGCGTCGCGCTTTCCCCGGGCGGGCTGTTGCGGGCGAGCAAGGCGGGGATGCGTCCCCAGGAAGTTGCGATCGCCAGCGCGCCGACGCGGCCGAAGAAATTCTCCGTGTCGGCGGCATCGTCGAGCTTTGCGACGGCTTCGCGCACCAGGCGCTCCGGCGCGCTGCCGTCGTTGAGCGCGGTCAGAAGAACACGCGCCGTTTTCATCGCTGCGCGCCCCGTCAGCGTCGCGACGCCGAGATCGTGACGCACGCGCAGCCGCCAGACGCCGTCGCGGTCGGGGCGCAGCAGTTCGGCGTCGGGCAGATGCGCGTAGCGAATGGTGACGCGACCGCGCGATCCACCCTGCCCTCCCCCGACGCGCGTCAGCACCTCGTGCTTGCGAGGCAGAGTGCGGAGCTTCATCACGGCGCGTCGGTTGACGCCGAGATTCTTGGCGTATCCCGCGAGCGAGGTGGCGCGGCTCAGTAGTTTGGTCCCATAGCGCCAGGCCGCGATTTCGGGCATCAGCGCCCGCCCGACGCGAACGATCTCGAAGCCCCATTCCGGCGACGCCAACCCGATGTTGTCCGTGGCAACGCGCAGCCGGGTGCCGCGGAAGAGCCGTTCGCAGTCCTCGAGCGTTTCCCAGCGTTCCTCGAACGGGGTGAGATTCCAGCGGCCGCAGTCGGTGCAAACCACCCAAAGGCGTCCCTTGGCCGGATCGAACGCCAGCCGCCGGCCGATGGGCAGCGACTCGACAACCTCGTTTTCACCGAGGTTCGCGTGACAGAAAAGACAGGCGCTGTACATGGGAACAACTCATATATGAATATGGCGGCGCCGTTCCGCCACCATTGGAGCGGCTTCCAACCCTCCCCGCCGCCTGGGCGTAGAGGTATTGTCTACGCCTTCCGCCGCGACGTCCCTTCCGGCGACCATTTCACACCTTCCAACGCAGCGTATGCAACGTTTCGTGTCCTACGTGGCCGGGGCTCTCGTCCTTGGCGCGACCGCGTCGTCCGCCCAGACGCTCGATTCCCTCACTCTCAATGCGCTTCGCTGGCGCACGGTGGGACCAGCGAACTTCGAAGGTCGCGT
>JBOHTL010000162.1:0-4183 GCA_050733735.1 Gemmatimonadaceae bacterium | reverse complement strand
GCGAAGGGGCCGTCGCGGTTGAGACGCGCTCGGAGCGACTCGCCGTCGACGTACGGCATGATGTAGTACAGCAGGTTCTCGCGCGCGCCCGCGGCGAGCACCGGGAGGATGTGCGGGTGCTGGAGGCCGGCGGCGAATTCCATCTCGCGCTTGAAGCGCGCGGCACTGACCTCGCTCGCCCACTCCGGCGGGAGCACCTTGATGACGACCCGGCGGTTGAGCGAAGACTCGAGAGCGACGAAGAGGCGGCTCATGCCGCCGCCGCTCAGCTCATTTTCGATGCGGAAGGCGTCGCCGAGGGCGTCCTGGACCTGCTCGAGGAACAGGGTCAACGCGTGGTTCGGAGGGGTGGACGCATTGCGTAGTATGCGACGCGGCGAGCCGCGCTGCCAGCCATGTCGACGGCGAGCGCCGCCGCGAGCCGACCGTGCGTAATGCGGCGCAGTGCCCGCGCGCGAGGTGCGTTGACATCCAGATCATGATGCGTTAGCATCACGCATGCGGACGACTGTCGATCTCGATGCCACGCTCCTCAAGCGCCTGCGGATCGAGGCGCGCCGACGCGGGGTCACGGTCAAGGAGTTGCTCGCGACTCTGCTTCGCCGCGGGCTCGACGAGAAGGTGTCGCCGACGCGTCGATATCGATGTCCGTCGTTCTCCATGGGCAATCCCGCCGGCGTGAATCTGGACAAGGCATTGAGCGTGGCGGCCGGGCTCGAGGATGACGAGCATGCGCGCGAGCTCACGCTCCGGAAGTAGGCCGGGTCGTGAGGCTCCTCGATCTCAACATCCTCATTTACGCCGTCAACAGCGACAGCGCGAAACACGAGGCAGCGAAGCGATGGGTCGAGGATGCGCTGTCGGGATCCGAGCGGGTCGTCATCCCGTGGCCGGTCATCCTGGGTTTTCTGCGGATCGTGACGAGCCCACGGGTGATGCCGCGGCCGCTGCCGGCCAACGACGCGCTGGCCATCGTCGATTCGTGGCTCGCCCAGCCGCCCGTCGTGGTGGTCCATCCCGGTGAGGAACATTGGACGCTGCTGCGCCGCTTCCTGAAGGACTCCGGTACCGCCGGGAATCTCACGATGGATGCGCATCTGGCGGTCCTCGCGATGGAGCATGGGGCGGAGCTCTACAGCACCGACAGCGACTTCGCGCGATTCCCGGGGCTTCGCTGGCTCAACCCGCTGGCATGACCGCCAGCGGGTCCCCGGGGAGCGGCCGCTACGGAGCCGCGGTCATGACCACGCGCACGCACCGCAGTATCGGCAGTCCCGCCGCGTCCACATCGAAGTGCGTCGACTGCCCACCGAAGCCGAGCGGTGCAGAGTTGAAGGTCAACGTCGTGGTCCCGTCGCTCGTCGTCTGCACGGCATCATTGTCGTTCGACGTGAACTGTACGACTTCCACGCTGCCATCGCCGATGGTGCGGCTGCCGTTGAACCTGAAGTTGCTGGCCGTCGTCGTGCGCCCCTGCCAGATGACGAGCTCACCCTGCCATGTTCCCGCGTTTCCGCCGAAGCTCGTTTCATCGTACGTCCGCGTGGAGCCGGCCTGACGACACACCGCAGGATCGCCGGTTGGACTGTTCAACGTGATCCGCACGTCGCTCAACGTGAGATTCCTGAACGGCCTGGAAGCCGTGCTGGCGACGACTTCTCCTCCGGACGCGTCGGTGAGAGGTCCGATGTCGCCCGTCATACCGATGCGCTGCACGCTGGCCTTTGCATCGACCTTTCCTGCGCCGTAGGGAATCACAGGAAGGGTCGGAGAATTGTCCATTCCGCACCCGGTGGACACGAGCAACGCGGCCACACCAACGAATACGCTTTGCTTCATCACATCCTCGCGAGAAAATGAGTGAGCGCCAAGGATGAGCGCCTGTCGTCAGGTCGCGGTCAGACCGCCGTCAGGTGACGCATTCGCGTGCGTCAGCTGCGCGTGTGTTCATCCCCATTCGTCTTGCAACCCCCCTGATCCGGCGATAACATCGCGACGGGTCGATGGACCGCGGAGGGGAGGGGACGCGCTTGTACCGGCTGACATGTTTTGGGGGGCTTCAGCTTTCGAAATCGGATGACGGAGCTCCCGTCCTCGTGGGGCAGCGCAAGGCGCTCGCGCTGCTGGCGCTCCTCACGCCAGGTCACGGCGCAACGACGCGCGAGCAGCTTCTGCTTTATCTGTGGCCCGACAGCCCCACGGCGCGCGGTCGCAACGCGCTCAAGCAGCTGCTCTACGCGCTGCGATCCGAGATCGGCCCCGTCGTCGCCACCACGGCGTCTGGCGAGCTGGTGATCGACCGATCCCTGCTCTCCAGTGACGTCTGGGAATTCGCCGCAGCCATCGAACAGAAGGACTGGCACGCCGCGGTCGACGCCTACGCCGGACCCTTTCTCGACGGATTCGCATTGCTGGACGTGCCCGAATTCGAGCACTGGCTCGACGACGAACGCCGGCGACTGTCCGACAACCTTGCGCACGCGCTCGAGGAGCTCGCCAGAGCCGCCGACCCAGCTACTGCGGTCAAGCTCTGGAAGCGCCGGCTTCTGCTCGATCCGCTGAGCGGCCGCCTGGCCCGGGAGTATTTCTCGGCGCTCGTTGCGGCCGGTGAACGCGAGGCGGCATTGCAGTACGCGTCGACGTACGCGGCGGACGTCCGATCAGAGCTGGGCGTCGACCCCGACCGGAGTTTCGCCGAGGTCGTCGATGCCGTGCGCGCAAACGGCCGGCACCTGGCCCCGGCAAGGTTTCCAGGTCCGGCACTGGACCGCGCGGAGGAATACGAGCCCGCCCGCGTGCACGCGGCGTCGCGCAAGAGATGGTACATGATTGCGGCGATCGCGTCGGCGACGGTTGTGATTGCAGTGTTCGCGCGCTTCATGGCAACGGGAGCGCGCGCCCCGGAATCGGTTGCCGTGGTGCCCTTCCAGCTCATCCTGTCGAACGGAGACACCGCGATCGCCGAGCACATTCGCGACGGTCTCGGCGAAGAGGTGATCAGCGCCCTCGCCCAGTCGCCGGAGCTCCGCGTGATCGGACGGACGTCGGCCGCTCAGTTCTCCGGCCGGGCAAATCTCGGTGACGTTGCCAGAGCACTGGGAGTGGATGCGGTCGTGACGGGCGGCATCCGGCGCGAACGCGGCACTCTGCGGGTGACGACGCGCATCGTTACCGCGGACGGCGCGACGGTCTGGGCTCGCGCTTTCGAACGCGACACCGGACAGGTCCTCCTGCTGACGCAGGACGTTGCCGTTGCAGTGGCACAGGCGCTCGCGACGCGTCGAGGTTCCGCGAGCGTGGACTACGCCGCCGCTACACAGGACGCCGAAGCGTATGATCTGTACCTCCGCGCCATGTACGCGCTGAACAGGCGCACCACTGTCGATGTGCGTCGCGCCATCGATCTCTTCGAGCAGGCGGTGGGGCGCGATACGAACTTCGCGCTCGCGCACGCGATGCTGGCGCAGGCACATCTGCTGCGCGCCGGACAGGTGGACACGGTTCCGGCGGCGACCGCAATTCCTCGCGTCATCGCGGCGGCGCAGCGGGCGTTGCGAGCGAACGAGCGCGTGTCCGAGGCTCACGCGGCGCTGGCGAGCGTGCATCAGCTGAATCGCGACTGGCCCGCCGCCGAACACGCGTACCGCCGAGCGATCGAGCTGAACCCGAGCGACGCAGCCAGCCGGTCGTGGTACGCGTTTCTGCTGCAGTACACCGGACGCACAGAGGCAGCGCTCGAGCAGCAGGAGATGGCGCATCGTCTCGAGCCCGTGTCGCCAGGCATTTCCGCGAACCTCGCCTGGACACACTATTTCGCGCGCAACTACGACCGGGCAATCGAGGTGTTCGCCCGAAACCTGGAGATCGATTCCGGTTCAGCCGCCATGCACAATGGGCTCGGCCGCGCGTACGAGCAGCTGGGTCTCCAGGACGAAGCGCTTGCGGCGTATCGCCACGCGCTGCGGTTGAGCGGTCATGGACAGGCGAAGGCAACCCTCGCGCACGGACTCGCGAGGTTCGGGTATATGGAAGAGGCGCGGGCGCTGCGCGACGACCTGATACAGAGCCGGTCGGACGGATTCGTGCTGGCCATCGCGTACGCGGGGCTCGGAGAAGCAGACAGCGCCATCACGCAGCTGGAGCGAGCCGGACGCGCCGGCACTTATGGCGTGAATCACATCAG
>JBOHTL010000161.1:0-4074 GCA_050733735.1 Gemmatimonadaceae bacterium | reverse complement strand
GCCCCGTTCCGCAGCAGAACGTCGGGAATCCACTCGACCGTATCCTGCGAGGCGATCAGCGTCTTCGCGGCCGTCGCGGCCAGCGGCCAGTTCCACCCGCTGATCCCCTCGAGGAAATCCACTCCCGCGCGGGCTTCCGCGGGCGCGCCGGTACGATTCACGAAATTTCGCACGTCCCGGAAGAACGCGGTGTCCATGACGCCCGCGGTGCCGGAGTGGAGAGCGCGATCGACATCGACCACCGTGCGCATGAACTCGTGCCAGTCCGCGGGCGGTCGCGACGACGCCGTGATCCGATCCAGCGCGTCCATGCTGAACATGGCCGCGCGCAGCTCGTCGTCGCGGGGCATCGCCGCGACCATCTGGGGCGTCAGCGTGCGGATCATGCGCAGTCGCGCTCCATGCGCGAGCGCGCTGGCGCGATCGATCTCCGGCGTCACCGGCACACTGAGCGTTCCGAATCCGGCACCCCGGTCGGTGAGTGCCGCCACCACGTCGAACCGGCCGGACGCGAGCGACTCGTAGCCGGTCGCGCTTTCCCGCATGAACCGCATCCGTTCGGCGCCGAGATCGAGCGTGGGAAAGAAGTCCGAGTTGGGAGCGCCATTGGACAACACGACGGGATGGAGCACCTCGCGTCCTCCGAGACGCAGCGCCTCGAACGACTCGGGACGAATCGTCACCACGCGACGCAGGTCGGCGGCGATCCCTGGATACGCCGTGACGTTCCAGTCCGGTTCCGGCAGGCTGTCGAGCGACGCAACGATCAGCACGTCGGAGTTCGACGTGAAGAACACCTCGTAGTGTGGGAACACCGTGTCGATCGCCGCCATCACCGACGTCACCAGCCCGTCGCTCAGCTCGTACAGATGCAGCCACTGGCCGAAGATGGCGTTCGGCGCCAGCTGGTCGCGAACCCGCCGATAGAACTCGTGCGTGAACAGCCCCGAGACGCCGCTCACCCAGGGGTTCGATGGCTCGGAAAGAATGAGATCGAACGTGCGCCGCGCCGACGCGAAATACGACTTGGCGTCGTCGATCACGAACGTCGATCGCTCGTCGTCGAACACGCGCGAGTTCGCCGGCCGGAACAGGCGTGACGCGTTGATCATCTCCGGCTCGATCTCGATCGTCACCGCCTCTGCTATATGCGGGCTGCCGAGCAGCACGTGCGACGACATGCCCGATCCATGGCCGATCACCGCGACCTGGCGCGCCATGGGTACGTGCGCGAGTGAGATCACCGGAAGGAGCAGCTGCGTCGCGATGTCGCGTCGCAGCTGGCGCCGGCCGACGTTGAACCGCGACGTGTCCATCCACTCCCGTTCCATGGACGCGTCGGGCTTGCCGTTCGTGGCGAGCGTCGTGAAGCCGTCGAGCGTGCGTCGAATGCTCACCGTCGCGGTGCGGCCGTCCTCGTAAAAGGGAAGCTCGTAACCCGCCGAGCGCTCGAGGATGCCATGGCGATATACGCCGCTGGTGAGGCGGATGAGATCGAACTGCGCGCCGACGGCGACGACCAGGATTGCGGCGGCCGACGCGAGCAGCGGGATGAGGAGCGAGCTCTCACCATGCGCCGCGAATCGACGGTCTCCGCTTGCCTCCTCGCCTTTTCGCCGGTTCGCCCGCATCACGAGCCAGATGCCGAGCGCGATGTCGAGCAGCGCGCCGAGGATGAGGAGCGCCTTGAGGCCCAGCATGGGCATCAGCACCAGCCCCGCCAGGCTGACGCCGACGATCGATCCGAGCGTGTTGAACGCGTAGACAGTCCCGATGGCCCGCTCCCCCGCTCCACCGAGCATCAGGACGCGCGTGATCAGCGGCAGCGTCATCCCCGCGCAGAACGTGGCCGGCAGCATTACGACCATGGCGAGGAAGTAGCGGCCGAGCTGAAAGACGCGGTAGCCGCTCTCGTTGGTCTGAACAGTGTTGATGATGACGGCCATCCAGTCGAACGCCATCAGATAGAGCGGCAGCGTGGCGATGGCGAGCAGTCCCATCACCCACTGCACCCCGCCGAGATACATCAGAGGATCCTGCACGCGATCCGCGCGATTGCGGATCCACAGCGCGCCGAGCGCGAGCCCGAGAATGAAGGCGGACAGCATCAGTTCGAACGCATGCGTCGCGCTGCCCAGCACGAGCGACAGCATCCGGATCCACGCGATCTCGTAGATGAAGGATGCGACAGCCGTCCCGAAGCTGACGAACAGCAGCGGGCGCCAATGCGGGCCGGCACGGCTAACGACGCCGGTGACCGCGCCTGTGACTGCGCCGGTAACGGCGCCGTTAGAGGCGCCTTTATCAGCGTCGTTATAGGCGCCCTTATCGGCGTAGTGACGGGAAGCTCTTCGCTCGTGATGTCTCGCCAGCAGGAGGACGGCTGCTCCCGCGAAGACATTCATGAATCCCGCGATCAGCAGCGTGCCCGGAAGGCCGGCGATGTCGATGAACACGAAGCCGGCCAGAAGCACGCCGACCGCGGCGCCGATGCTGTTCGCGAAATACAGCAGACCGAGAATGCGTCCCGGCGCCTGGTCGGCCCGAGCGAGACGAATGACCCCCGCGGTCATCAGCGGGAATGTCGTTCCAAGAAGGATCGACTGCGGCAGGATGAGCAGGCTCGCGATCGACCATTTGGCGACGGTCAGGCCGGCGCCGACGACCGAGGGGAAGACGGATTGGTACGCCCAGTCGGTGACGCCAACGAACAGCTCGTGGAAGAACAGGGCGACGAGCCCGACAACGATCTCAACCGCTGCGTACCAGAGCAGGGGAGCGCGGAAGCGTGCTGATCGCTGCCCCACGAGATGCGCCCCCAGCGACATCCCGCCCAGGAAGATCACCAGAACGATGATCTGGGCGTACGCGCTGTGCCCGACGAACAGGCCGAGATAGCGGCTCCAGAGGGACTCGTAGATCAGCCCCGCGCTGCCGCTGAGGATGAAGACGGCGACGAGGGTCGCGATCAATGGACGCCGGCTTCCGGGTTCATCTGCCCTCTATTGTAACGCCGTAAACAACCGTAGCAAGCAAGTACCTACTTGCTTGCAGAGGCAAGCGCCGCTACACTTCCCGCCCATGTCAGAAGAAATCCGGCACCGCATCCTCGCCGCCGCCGCGCGCGTCTACTCACAATACGGCTTCCGCGGCGCGACCACGCGGCTCATTGCCACTGAAGCGGACGTCAACGAGGTCACCCTCTTCCGCACCTTCGGCTCCAAAGCGCAGCTCCTTCAGGAGATGCTGCGCACGCATGCCGAGTCGGGAGCGGTGCCCACGCTGCCCGACGACGTCAGCGATCCCGAGAGTGCGATCACCGTCTGGTGCACTGCCACGCTGGAACACCTCCGCAACCATGCGCAGGTGATCCGGAAGACGATCGCCGAAGCCGAGGAACGTCCCGACGCCGCGTGCCAGGCGTGCGAAGGCCCAAACTCGGCGGGCGCGTCGCTCGTACTGTACGTCGAACGCCTGCAGGAAGAAGGGCTCGCGGATGACGATGCCGATGTCGACGTCGCCGTGTCGATGTTCATGAGCGCGATGTTCGGAGACGCGCTCTACCGCGACGTCATGCCCACGTCATTTCCACAGCCGGCGGAACACGCGCCGCGGCGATACGTCCAAACCTTTCTGCGTGCTGTCGGTCTCCGCGCAGCGGCGTTGCCGGTCCGTTCCCGTGCAACGCGCGCTGCCGGAGATCGCAGTTCGCGGAACCGTTAGTCGAGCAGCTCATGTCAAAACGTCTTCTCCTTCTCGCCACTCTTTTCGTCTCCGCGACAGCGTTCGCGCAGGACGCCGGTGTCCGTCGCGTATCGCTCGAAGAGGCCATCGCGATCGCCGACCGGTCGAGCGAATCGATCGCCATCGCGCGCGCGGGTGTCACTCGCGCCAACGGCCAGCAGCTGATCGCGCGCAGCGCGTTCCTGCCCCGGCTCGATGCCCAGGGGTCGTACGCGCGGACGCTCGCGTCCCAGTTCGAGGGCTTCAGCTTCGGCGGGCCGGACACCAACACATTCCGCTCGCTGTGCACGCCGGATATTCCCGACAACGCGACGCCGGCGGAGCGACAGG
>JBOHTL010000160.1:0-3869 GCA_050733735.1 Gemmatimonadaceae bacterium | reverse complement strand
GTCCGTGCGCTCGAAATCGCGCCCCGCGAGCAGGGGCGTTCCCAATGCCTTGAAATAGTCGGTGCTGATCTGATGCAGCTGCACGTTGGGACGCTCGCCCGGCGCCAGTGAGCGACCCGGGATGTCGGGCGCGACCCCTTCGCCGTTGGCGCGAAGGGGAAGATCGCGAACCGCGCCTACCGCCTGGACGCCAGGAACCCGGCGGATCGCGTCGAGCACGCTCTGGTAGTAGTTGAGACGCGCCTCGCGCGAATCGAAACCGTCGCCCACACTCATGACGACGACGAGCGCGTTGTCGCTGTTGAATCCCGGCTGCACCTGCATCAGGCGGCCGAAGCTCTTGGTCGCCAGGCCGGCGCCGACGACGAGAATGACCGCGAGGGCCACCTCGACGACGACGAGGGCGCTCCGGAGACGCTGACCGGCGCCGCCGACACTGCCGCGTGATCCGCTGCGCAACGACTGCTCGAGATTGTTCGACGCGCGCAATGTCGGGGCAAGGCCGAACAGCAACCCACTCACGATGGAAACGCCAAGCGTGAATGCCAGCACGACGCCGTCGATGCGGATCTCGTCGGGACGCGGAAGCTCGCTGGCGCCCGCCGTCGCGAACGCGCGGACGGCCACGAGTCCGAGACCGATGCCCATCACGCCGCCCAACAGCGCGAGCGTCAGACTCTCGGTGAGCAGCTGTCTGGCGATGCGCCAGCGACCGGCGCCAAGCGCGGCTCGAACCGCGAGCTCGCGCTGCCTGGCCGTCGCCCGCGCGAGCAGGAGGCTGGCGATGTTCACGCAGGCGATCAACAGCAGCATCGCCACGGCCACCGAGAGAACCACGAGCGGACGACGCACCTCGCCGACGATGGAATCGCGAATGCTGTTGGTCGCCACGCGATCCCAACCGGGATTGTCGGGGTATTCTTCCAGCAGGCGCTTTGCTATGCCCGACAGCTCCGCGCGCAACTGGGCTTCGGTTGCGCCTGGGCGGAGTCGCGCGACGACCTGGAGAAAGTGGCTGCCACGGCTCCGGCCGATGTTGTCGGGGCCGAAGACCGAGAGGGGAATCCACGCGTCGATCGTCTGATTCGCCGGATACACGAATCCGGGCGGCATGACTCCGATGACCTGAAAGGGCTCACCGTTGAGCGTCACGCTGCGACCCACCAGCCCGGCGTCTTCACCGAAGCGGCGCGTCCACAAGCCGTGGCTCATCACGATGACACGATCGCGCCCTTCGACATGCTCGTCGGGGAGCGTCGTCCGACCCAGCATCGCGGGGGTGCCCAGAGTCTGGAAGAAACCGTCGGTCACCAGCGACACGTTCAGTCGCTCCGGATCCCCGAGGCCCGTGAGATCGAGCCCGATGAGACCGTCCGCGAAGAAATAGGCCCCCACCGATTCGGCGGTACTGGCCTGCGCGCGCCAATCGAGAAAGTCGGGCTCCGAGACGCTGCCATGTTCGTTGCCGTCGCCCACATTCGAGTGCCAGACTCGCACGATCCGGTCGGCGTCGGGGAAGGGAAGCGGCTCGAGCAGGACGCCGCGCACGACACTGAAGATCGCCGTGTTGGCGCCGATGCCGAGCGCGAGGGTGAGCAACGCGGCCAACGTGAAACCGGGAGCGGCGCGCATCGAGCGCAGCGCGTAGCGGAGGTCCTGCCCGAGTTCCTCGAAGATGGTCATGCGGTGACGCTCCCGTTCGCGACGCAGATCTTCGTCGCGGCAAAAGTTGCTCGTGGAATCCAGGTCGCCGAATCGGCGCTTCGCCTCCGCGTCGGCGTCCGCTGGGGACCAGCCGGCCGCCCGCAACTCCGCGGCGACGCGATCGAGATGGAACCGAAGCTCGTCGTCGACGTCCGCCGCGATGCGGTGCCTGGAGGGGCGTGGCAGCCGGAACAGACGCCGGCCGCCACCTGGCAGCTCCGTCACGCTGGCTGGAGAACCTTGAAGAGCGCTTCGACGTAGCGGCGCAGTTCGGCGACATCAGCCTGCAGCTGGCGGCGTCCGTCACGCGTGATCTCATAGAATCGCGCCCGTCGGTTGAACTCCGAGGTGCCCCACTCGGAGCTCACCCAACCTTTCCGTTCGAGGCGATGCAGCGCCTGATAGAGCGCCGCGTCCTCGATGGCGAGCGCCCCATCGGTCCGTTGCCGGATGATCTGCGAGATGCCGTAGCCGTGCATCATGCCCCAGGTGAGCGCCTTGAGAATGAGAACGTCGACCGTGCCCTGGACGAGTCCGAGCGGTTCACGCGCCATGCGGGCTTCCCCTTATCGTGTGAGTACTCATCATGTGAGGGGAAAACATACTGCGGCGTACGCCGCCGTGACAGATCCGGTTTCACGAATACGGGAGAGATGCCCCGATCGGTGCTTCTGGCAGGAGGCTTGCTCGACCCTCTCCGCAAGCCGCGCAGCGGCCGCTACTTACAGAGGGAGCTGAACGTGATGCGAAGCACCGCCCGACTGATCGCCGCGACGATTGCGGTTGTGATCGCCATGCAGCCGTTGTCCGCGCAGGGAAAAGGCAAGGGCTCGAGCAAGGATGAAGGCAACAAGAGCGGGCAGCGACGTGAGACGCGCTCGGACGCGCGCATCGAGCGCAGACAGGAACGCGAGTTCGCCGGCGACGTCGATCTGCCGGGTCGTGGACGCGGCCGTGCCGTCGGGCGCGGCCGGTTCGTTCGCGACGTCGTCGTCGACGACCTGCGTCCGTCGGTCCGGCGCTTTCTCGTCGAGGATCGACCGCTCTCGCGAGCGGCAGTCGGCGCCGTGGCACGCGCGCATCTGCGTGGCGTCGACGAAGGGGAGCTGGTGATCAGACCCCTCGACGATCACGTGCGCATCCTGAATCGCGACGGCGCCGTGCTCGTCGCGCTCGACGACGAGCGTATTCGGAATCTCGGACGCTGGGACGTCATCCCGGTGGATGACGACGTCGCGGACGGATCACCCGCGTTCTGCCGTTCCGGGGCGGGTCATCCGGTGTTCGGCCGCCACTGGTGCATCGACAAGCGCTTCGGACTCGGAAGCGACAACGACTTTCGCTGGGGTCGCACCGAGCGCATCACGGATCTCCTCTTTCTGCAGCCGGTGACCGGGGAGTCGCTGACGCGCGACGCGCTGCTCGCGGTGCTCGGTCCCGTGGCCTTCGATCGACTGGCGCTGCACGCCATCACGATGGGTCTCTCGGACCCGCTGCGCGGCCGGTGGATGGTGTCGCCGGAACCGGGTGCGTCGAACGTGTTGCTCGTCTCGTCCGGAAGCGTGCCCGTCGCCGAAGTCGTCGACATCGATCGCGACAACCGAGCGGACATGCTGGTCGTGGCGCTCCGTAACTGGTAGCGCCGCCCCGATCAACGGTCCTGCAGAACAGCGCGTGAGAGAAGCTCAAAGGCGGTGGGAGGACGGGGGACGAGAAGCTGGCGCTGCCAATCGGGCACCAACCCGTCGAGCGTGAAGATCAGCAGCAGCCCCTGATCCTCGGACCACACCTCGCCGGCATCTCTGAAGCGGTCGAGGACGCGCTCGAAGGTACTCCCCGGCGCGCGCGATATCCCGACGTCTTCGCCGTAGCGCACGTGGAACGCGACCCACTGCGCGACCCCCTCGAGATCCAGAAACACCTGCTCCAGCTCCCGCCACGACTGGAAATCGCCCACGTAGTATCGATTCCAGCGCGTCCGCATCAGCTCCTGTGCTTCGCGCGCGTACCGCATTCGCGTCGAGGTGGTCGGTGTCACGGTCGCGCGAAAGAGCAGCTCTGTCTCCGCCCGGATCGACTGCGCGAAATCGCGATCGTGGCCGAAGCGGTGCTGGATCGCGTTGTCCTCGACGGTGTCCGGATAGATCGCCGCCTCGAGGGCACGG
>JBOHTL010000159.1:0-8809 GCA_050733735.1 Gemmatimonadaceae bacterium | reverse complement strand
GTCGCCGGCTGGCGACGGAGCATCCGGCGCCGGGCGCGGAGCTGGTCTTCTCCGTCCCCGACTCCTCGAACTCGGCGGCGCTGGGATTCTCCGTAGTGAGCGGCCTGCCGTACGAGCTGGCGCTCATCCGCAACCACTACGTCGGCCGCACCTTCATTCAGCCGACGCAGCGGGATCGCGACGCCAAGGTGAAGGTGAAATACAACGTCGTGCGCGAGGTCGTGCAGGGAAAGAGCGTCGTGATGGTGGACGACTCCATCGTGCGCGGCACCACGACGCGCGGCCTGGTGTCGCTCGTGCGATCCGCGGGCGCGCGCGAAGTACACATGCGTGTCAGCTCCCCGCCGATCACCGGCCCGTGCTACTACGGGATCGACACGCCGACGCGCGAAGAGCTGATCGCGGCCAATCTCGACCTCGAGCAGATCCGGCAGCACCTCGGCGTGGACACGCTCGGCTACCTGTCGCTCGACGGGATGCTGAACGCGGCGCCGGGTGGCCCGCACGGCTTTTGCCACGCATGCTTCTCCGGTGACTACCCCACCCCGCCGCCCACAGACCCAGACAAGCTCCGCTTCGGTTGCGGATGCTGATCCGCGCCTGAACCAGACCAGCGGGGGGGCGGACGGAAAGTCCGTCTATTTCTTCGGTCCGGACGGCGCCGAAGGCGCCCGGGACATGAAGCGCGTCCTCGGCGGCAAGGGCGCGAACCTCGCCGAGATGACCAACCTCGGCGTGCCGGTGCCGCCCGGCTTCACCATCGCGTGCGACGTCTGTGTACGGTATCTGCGCGACGGGAAATACCCCGAGTCGCTCCAGGCGGAAGTCGAGGAGCACCTGAAGCGTCTCGAGAAGGCGACCGGTCGCCGCTTTGGCGACTCTTCCAATCCCCTGCTCGTATCGGTGCGCTCCGGCGCGGCGGTGTCGATGCCGGGAATGATGGAAACGATCCTCAACCTCGGCCTCAACGACGTCACCGTGCTCGGTCTGGCGCAACAGAGCGGCCAGGCGCGGTTCGCGTACGACTCGTACCGGCGATTCATCCAGATGTACGGCGACGTTGTGCTCGGCATTTCCTTCGCCAACTTCGAGCATCTGCTCGCCGCGAAGCGTCTCACGGCGGGCGTGCAGAACGACGCGGAGCTGCCTGAGGACGCGCTGCGCAATCTGGTGGAGGAGTACAAGGCGCTGACACGCGCGACGATCGGCCACGACTTCCCGATGCAGCCGCGCGACCAGCTGTGGGGCGCCATCGAAGCGGTGTGGAAATCGTGGACGCTCAAGAAGGCGGTCGATTACCGCCGGGTGAACCGCATTCCCGATGATCTCGGCACCGGGGTCAACGTCGTCGCGATGGTCTTCGGCAACATGGGCGACGACTCCGGCACCGGCGTGGCATTCACCCGCGACCCGTCGACGGGCGAGCGGACGTTCTACGGCGAGTTCCTCGTGAACGCGCAGGGAGAGGACGTCGTCGCCGGCATCCGCACGCCGCTGAGCATCGGCGAGATGTCGCATCGTCTGCCGGCAGCCTATGAGGAGCTGCTGAAGACGCAGGAGCGACTCGAGCAGCATTTCCGGGAGATGCAGGACATCGAGTTCACCGTCGAGCGCGGCAAGCTGTACCTCCTGCAGACGCGCACCGGAAAGCGCACGGCGGCGGCCGCGGTACGCATTGCCACTGAGATGGTGAGCGAAGGGCTGATCGACACCGAGACGGCGGTACGGCGGGTGGATCCGGAACAGCTCAACCAGCTCCTCCATCCCGTCATCGATGCGGCCGCGCGTGCCAGGCCGCTCTGCGTTGGGCTGCCCGCAAGTCCGGGCGCGGCCAGCGGCGTCGCCGTGTTCGATCCCGAAGTCGCGGAAACGCGAAGCGGGCAACAGGACGTGATTCTCGTGCGAGAGGAGACCACGCCGGAAGACTTCCACGGCATCGTGGCGGCGCGAGCGGTGGTGACGGCACGCGGAGGGATGACGAGCCACGCCGCCGTCGTCGCGCGCGGCATGGGCAAGTGCGCCGTCGTCGGATGCAGGGACATCCAGGTCGACCTGCAGTCCCGGCAGTTCCATGTCGGAGAGCAGGTGGTGAAGGAGGGAGACTGGATCACCGTGGACGGCGCGACCGGTCGCATCTTCCTCGGCGATCTCCCGACGATCCCGAGCGAAGTGGTCCAGGTGATCCGCGGAACGCAGCGCGCGGGCGACGCCCCGGTGTATCAGGCCTTCGCGCAGCTCCTGGGCTGGGCCGACGGGGCCCGCACCCTGAACGTGCGCGCCAACGCCGATACCCCGATCGATGCGCGCGTCGCGCGCGGCTTCGGCGCCGAAGGCATCGGCCTGTGCCGCACCGAGCACATGTTCTTCGAGGGCAACCGCATCCACGCGATGCGGGAGATGATCGTCGCCCGCGACGAAGGGGGCCGCCGTCGCGCGCTGCAGAAGCTGTTGCCGCTGCAGCGGGACGACTTCGACGGGATTTTCGCGGCCATGTCCGGCTTTCCAGTCACCATCCGGCTTCTCGATCCGCCGCTGCACGAGTTTCTGCCGCATGGTGGGGAGGAGAGCAAACTCCTCGCGCGCGAGCTCGGATTGACCCGGCACGCGCTCTCCCAGATCGTGGAATCGCTACGCGAAACGAACCCGATGCTCGGCCATCGCGGCTGCCGACTCGGGATCACGTATCCCGAGATCACCGAGATGCAGGCGCGCGCCATCTTCGAGGCTGGGGTGCGGGCCCGGCGCCGCGGCGTCGACGTGATCCCCGAGATCATGATCCCGCTGGTGAGCACCAAACAGGAGTTCGACAACCAGCGCGCGATCGTCGAGGAAGTGGGGCGCCAGGTGCTCGGTGGGATGGGGGAGACGCTTCCCTACTCCATCGGCACCATGATCGAGCTGCCGAGGGCCGCGCTCACCGCGGATCGCATCGCGGAGTCGGCGGAGTTTTTCTCGTTCGGGACCAACGATCTCACGCAGACCACGTTCGGGCTGAGCCGCGACGACGCGGGCCGCTTCCTGCCGACCTACGTCGAGCACGGCATCCTCCAGGATGATCCGTTTCAGGTGCTCGATCAGGAAGGTGTCGGCAAGCTGATCGAGCTCGCGATCACGCAGGGTCGCCGGACGCGCGAGTCGCTCAAGGTCGGGATCTGCGGCGAGCATGGCGGCGAGCCGCGCTCGATCGCGTTCTGCCATACGATCGGGATGAACTACGTCTCCTGCTCCCCGTACCGCGTGCCGATCGCGCGCCTGGCGGCTGCCCACGCCGCGCTGTCCGCGCGCCACTGACCCCCATCACTCATCACCAACACCGATCACCCGCCAGCCGGATGCGCCTTGCCCTCGTAACCGAGTATTACTACCCGCACCTCGGCGGCGTGTGCGAGCACGTGCACCACTTCGCGCGTCAGGCGCGCGCGGCAGGTCATCACGTGGACATCCTCACGTCGCACATCGCGGATTCGGGTGCGGCTCCGCCGAACGTCATCCGTCTGGGGCGCAGCGTTCCCTGGTTCATCAACGGATCCCAGTCGCGCATCACCGTCGGTCGCGAGCTGCGCCGATCCATGCGACGCACGCTCGACGAAGGTGCGTACGATCTGGTGCACGTCCACTCCCCGCTCACGCCGGTTCTCCCGATGCTCGCGGTCGAGGAGTCGCGCGCGCCAGTGGTCGGAACCTTTCACACGTACTTCGATCGTTCCCTCGGCTACCGCTGGTTCCGCGCCCGCTTTCAGTCACTTCTCGATCGGCTCTCGGCGGCGATCACGGTCTCTCCGTCCACCGTGGTCGCGCTCGAGCGCTACTTCGACGCCGACTGGAAGATCATTCCCAACGGGGTGGACACCGCGTTGTTCACTCCGGCGTGCGGACTTCCGCGTCCCGACGGTATGGCCGCCGACGTGCCGGTGATCCTCTTTCTCGGCCGCTTCGATCCTCGCAATGGCCTGTCGACGCTGATCGCGGCCTTCAGGAAGCTGAAGGCGCGTGGCTATCGCGCGCAGCTTCACGTGGTCGGCGACGGCCCCTTGCGTTCCCTGTACCGACGCCAGGCCGCGAACGATCCAGACATCGTCTTCGCGGGACCGGTGCTCCATGGCCGGCCGGCGTACTACACGCACAGCACCATCTACGCATGTCCCACGACGAAGGCGTCGTTCGGGATCACGCTGCTCGAGGCGATGGCGAGCCAGGTGCCGATCGTCTGTTCTGACATCCTCGGGTTCCGCGACGTCGTTCAACACGGACGCGAAGCGCTCATGGTACCACGCGGCGACGCCGACGCACTCGCGAACGCGCTCGCCCGGCTGCTGGACGACGCCGAGGTCCGCGCCCGCCTGGGGCGAACGGGCCGCCAGCGATCCCTCGAGTATGACTGGCGGCGAGTGTCAGCGACGATCTTCGACGTCTACGCCGAAGTCCTCGGCGGCGCGCCGCTGCCGGTGAGTTGAAGTATGCTGCTGGCGGCTGGCCTGGCTGCTGTTGCGGGAACCGCTGCCGCCGCCGCTCATGGCGCCTTTCATCGGAACAGCCCTGTCTTCGGTCGCGTGATGAGCCGCCTGCCCGGCAAGGACCGCGCGGTTGCTCTCACTTTCGACGACGGTCCGAATCCCGAGGCCACCCCGCGGATCCTCGACGTGCTGCGCGAGTCGCGGGTGAGCGCGACGTTCTTTCTGCTCGGCAAGCACGTGGAGCGATGGCCGCGGCTGGCGCGCAGGATCGCCGATGAAGGCCACACGATCGGCAATCACGGATATCATCACGGCAAGCTGCATCTGCGCGGTCCCGCGTATACTCGCATGGACCTTTGCGTAGGGACGGAAGTCATCGTGCGCACGACGGGTCAGACGCCGAGGCATCTCCGGACGCCACACGGATTCCGCAGTCCCTGGGTGAATGCGATCGCGCGTGAGCTCGGCCAGCGTGCCGTCGGCTGGACGCTCGGCGTATGGGACACAGACCGTCCGGGTGCAGCGGCCATCGCTGAACGCGTTCGACGCGGCGTCCGGCCCGGAAGCATCGTGCTGCTGCACGACGGGGACGCCTGCGATCCCGAGGGAGACCGCGCCCAGACCGCCGACGCGTTGACCCAGGTGATCCGCGACCTGCGCGACAGCGGCTACCGGCTTGCGCTGCTGCCGTCCTGATGCGTTTCACCATGGCACGCAAGGTCATTCGTCCGGCGCTCGTCGCGGTGGTCGTCGTCGCACTCATCCTGTTTCTCGGACGGATCGACTGGGCGCAGACCTGGCGCGCAATCCGCATGGCGTCGCCCGCTGTGCTCGTGCTCGCGGCGGTCGTCAACATGCTCTCGCTCGCGCTCAAAGCCGTGCGCTGGTGGCTCTTTCTTCGCGCGTCCGGCGCGCCGTCGCTCACACTCGCGCTCCGTGCAACCTTCGCCGGCGCTGCGCTCAATAACATTGTCGTGGCCAACGCGGGCGAGGCGGGGCGAGTGATGCTCGTGGCGCGGTCAGCCAGGGTGCCGAGCGAGCATGTGCTTGCGACGCTCGCGCTCGAGCGCCTGTTCGAGTTTGCCGGATATGTCGTCATGTTCGTGATCGCCGTCAGCGTGATGCGTCTGCCGCCTGCGCTCGACGAGATGCGCCCGATCGCTTTCGTGGCCGCCGCCGCGCTCCTTGCGGGGCTGGTGTACCTGGCAAGACACCCGGAGCGCGTCGATGCTCCACCCCTCGCGCCGGCGGGGCTCGTTCGACGCGCGGCGAACTATGGACGCGGGTTCTTCCGCACGCTCACCGGCGTCTCGAGCGCCCGGCGCTTTTCCGACGCGATGATCCTGTCGGTGGTCGTCTGGGCTCTCCAGGTCGCGACGTATCAGCTCACGGCACGCGCCGCACACTTCGACATCCCGCTCAGCGGAACCATCGCCTGCATTCTCGCCGTCAACCTCGGCTTCGCCGTGCGGGCTACCCCCGGCAACGTGGGGGTCTTCCAGGCGATCTACGCCATGACGGCCGCCGCGTTCGGCATGGACGCCGACGTTGCCGTCGGCGTCGGGCTGCTCATCCAGGCGCAGCAGATCCTGCCGATCACGCTGATCGGGCTCGTCGCCGCGCCACAGGTCACGCGCCTTACCGCGGCCACCCCGTCTGCGGCAGGCGGGGCGTGATCTTCAGCGCGTTCTTGTAGTAGACCTTCTTCAGGACTTCGTCGGGCAGGTCGATTCCGTACAGCTTCCAGAACGCGTGGTAGGGGCGATAGTAGTCGAAGTAGTCGTCCCGCGTCTCGAACACGCGCCAGTAGTACGGATACTCCTCGGGCTGGAAGGAATCCTTGCCGAAGAGGATGCGGTCCTGGTACTTGACGAAGAAATCGCGCGCCGCGCGGGGCTGCCGGCCGATGTCGTACAGCACGGCGCCCATCTCGACATAGAGGTTCGGCATCTGGTCGAGCATTTTGCCGAGCCGGGCGAGGTCGTGCGTGTGCCAGCCCATGTGCGCCGCCACGAAGGTGGTCTTCGGGTTGCTGCGGAACAGGTTGTCGCGTTCCGCCATCAGCTCCTCGAAGTTGGGATGCTGATCCGGTGAGATCGCGCGTCCCGGAAAGAGCGCCATCTCGAGCCAGCGCTCGTTGCTGAAATCGTGCGGCAGGTAGAACGCCGGCGGGTCGGCGGTGTGAATGAATACGGGCAGATTCAATCGGGCTGCGGCGTCCCAGACCGGCTTGAGGTCGGGATCGTCGAGCCGGAGACGCGAGCCGTCCGCCTTCCGCACGGACTGCCCGAACCCCTTTCCGATCTCGCCAATGCCGACCGCGCCCGCGGCGACGTCGGCCTCGAGCCGTGCGATCACGCGTTGCGCCCAGCCGGGTCCCACGCCATTCAGCGGGATCCCCGTGAACGCGCGCACGCGGTCCTTCATCGTCGGCGACGCGGCGACGTTGGCGACGACGCGCTCCAGGTTGTCGCCCGAGATGTTGTTCGCGGCGATGATCAGGCGGACGTTGATGCCGTCGAGGATGCCGCCGAGGTTCTCGATCGCCTCGACCGACCCGATTTCCCCGCGAGGATGGCCGTGGAAGTCGATGACCGGATACTTCGCCTTCGGCACCTTGTGCTCCGGCACGACGAGCATCGACGTCGGCCGATAATCCAGAATGCTCGGCGGCGATTCGCGCGGCGCCATGCAATTGCGCGGCCGGATCTCGGTCATCCCCGGCGGGCACTGCTCCCCTTCCTTGATGGGTGTGCCGTTACGGCCACCCGGTTGTGCGGCCAGAGAAATGGGCAGGATTATCGGAACGATCAGTCGAAAAAAGACTCGAGGCATATGGGCATTAGAGGAAGGTTCTCTGCGACTTCGACTGGTGGCGTCGCACGTCTGAAATCTACAGGTGGGTTTCGGATTCGGCGGCGAAAAGCCGGATGAGGGCTGATGAGCGGAACGGCATCTGGATTGTGAACGGCGGAAACAACTCAGCGCTGTCTCGCCGTTCACAATCAACTCGCAGTTACGCAGTCATCCGACGCATGTGCGCTGTTTCCGCCGCATCCGAAAACCCTCTGTAGATCTCCAGGTTCGCGACACAGCCAGTCGAAGTCACCGCCGAAAGCTAGACCTATGCGCGGTCTGCCCGAAGGACTGCGCCCATGAGCACCCGCGCGCCGCGCGCGATGTCTTCCTCCGTGGAGAACTCCTTCGGCGAGTGACTGATGCCGCCGATGCTTGGAATGAAGATCATTCCCATCGGCCCGAGCTGCGCCATGGCCTGCGCGTCGTGCCCTGCCCCACTCGGCATGACCCGCGTGGTATAGCCGAGCTCCTTCGCCGCGTCCGCGATGATAGCGCGGACTTTCGGATCGCTTGGCGCCGCGACATTCTCGTGCCGGCTACCGAATGCGAAGGTCGTCCCGTTCATCTCGCCGATCTTGCGCGCTTCCGTCGCGATCTTTTCGTACAGGCGCATGATCTTGGCGTCGTCGAGGTCGCGGAGCTCGAGCGTCGCCGCGACGCGTCCCGCGATCACATTCGGCGCGCCCGGGAAGGCCTCGATGCGCCCGACGGTGCCGACCTGTCGTCCCGGCTCGGCGCGCACCACACGATTCACCATCTCCGTGAAGCGCGCGGCGCTCAGCAGCGCGTCGTGGCGCTGGTCCATGGGCGTAGTGCCCGCGTGGTTCTGGGTGCCGGTGACCGTCACGTTCCACTGCCGGATGCCGACGATCCCTTCGACGATGCCGATGTTCAACTTCTCGCGCTCGAGGTTACCACCCTGCTCGATGTGCAGCTCGAGATAGGTCGCGATGTCACCCGGTTGACGGCGGACTTCAGCGATGCGGGAAGGATTCCCGCCGAGGAACGCCATTCCCTCCTCGATCGTCTTGCCGCTCCATGCGCGATTCGACATCTCCGCGCCCGTGAGCTGGCCACTGACGGCGCGACTGCCGTAGAGACCACCCTCTTCGTTGGCCCAGACGACGATTTCCAGCGGGTGCCGCGTGCGCACGTCGTTCTCGGCGAAGCTCTGCGCGACCTCGATGGCCGCAAGCGAGCCGACGGTGCCGTCATAGTTTCCGCCGTCCGGCACGCTGTCGATGTGTGAGCCGAAGACAATGGGCTTGAGACTCGCACCGGTGCCCGCGCGACGGCCGAAGATATTGCCGGCGAAGTCGACGCTCACATCGAGCCCTGCGGCGCGCATGCGCTCCATCAGCCAGGCCCGTCCGGCGCGATCCGCGTCGCTGAAGGCGACCCGCGAGACTCCGCCCTGTGGATTGGCGCCAAACGCCGAAAGCTCCTTGAGGTGGCGATTGAGCCGGGCCGCGTTGAGCGAAACGCGCGGCGGCGCC